>CAYGPX010000144.1:0-4470 GCA_964351935.1 uncultured Rickettsiales bacterium
GTTAATGAGCACGCCATCATTCATTTGCCACATCCAATCATCAAACTTCACTTTATAGGTAGTATCGCCTACCGGCAAATCCATTGTGTAGTGCCAGTTGACGGCGCTGCCACTGGCTTCACCCAATGCTTTGCCGATAATATCTCCGGCGGTGCCAACATAGCTATCTTCTGAAAGCTTGGTGATGGTCCATACGCGCTCTTGCGTTTCGCCATCATAATAGTTGAATTTTTCTTCCAACGTGCCCACGTCACCTTGCCACGAACCTACCATTTCCACATCAAAACGGCGTGTCACGCGCCCACGCCAATCTTGTACGACGCCCCATGCTTTAATTGGGCCATTGAAATAGGCTTTAATATCGGCCTTTGGGGTAGTGTCTTTATAAAATTCCATCGTGTTGCCTCCTGAACATCCGCTAAGCATGAGTAGTGTGGTGAGTATTGAAAGTGTTTTGAACATGATAGCCTCCTAGCTTCCATAGTAGAAAAACCGAACCAATTTTGATAACGCAGGGAATCAACGCATAGGCGAGGCTAAGCGCTATCAACGCCTGCTCCGTATTTGTCATCGCGGGCCGGTAGCCCACATAATCCAGCAATGGTAACGTAATAAACGAGGCAAACGCAAGTGCTGCTTTTGCTAAGAATGTAAGTAAACCATAAAGCGACGATGCTCTATTTTCTTCCTTCATTTGGTGGATATGATCAGCCAAGATGGAAGGTGGCAGCGAGAGATCAGCCCCAAACGCAATGCCTGATAGCACACATATAACGCCATATTGCCACACATCGCCTTGCCCTAAAAAATAAGCCCAAATGAAGGTGATGATTGCCAAAAGCATGGCAGCACCCCATGCATTATATTTGCCAAATTTGCGACTTAAAGCACTCCAAAGTGGCATGCCTGCCGCGCCAGAAAGAAAGTATAGTGCCAAAAATAGCCCGGTCAGTTGCTCGGCATCCAAACGATCGCGAATGTAAAAAAGCACCAACAATGCAGGAATGCTCGATGCCAACATGCTGATGCCATACACCGCGAAGAAAAGCTTTGTAGGCTTTGGAATAATTGAAAAAACGCTAAAAAATGATGCAAAAGCAACATCGTTTTTGTTGTGATGGCTATCATAACGCTTATACCACACCATAAAACACGTAGCGGCAACCAGCATTGCCGCAGCAAGCAAGCCGCTGACTATCAAAAACGAGAAAGCAGGGGAATAAAACTGCATCAACACACTGGGTGAAATCACCGCAAGCAATAAGCCAACCAACCCTAAAGCTTCCCTTACGCTTGAAATGCGAGTTTTTGCATTCTCGTCTTTTATCCACATTCCCCCCAGCATGTTTAAGTTAATGCTTAAAACGCTAAACGAGGTGGTTGCCAAAAATATATGAGTTGCAAACCAAGGCAAAGCCCAACTTTGTTCAGGCAATTGAAAAAGGGCAGTAAAGCTGGTGACGAGCAGTGTTGCAGCTAAAAGCATCACAGGCAAACGATAGCGCTGGAAACGGTCACTCATATAGCCAATGAGGGGGTCTTGCACCGCATCCACTAGCCTAAGGGCAAGTAGTAGCGCTCCCAGTGTGGCCAGAGATACTCCAAACTGTGTGGTATAAAAATCAGGCGCATGAATATAAAGCGGCATGCTGGCAAACGCCAGTGGCATCGCAAGAATGCCATATAGGAAGAGGCTCATTCTGGTAGGGTTTGATTGCACCTATAGCCCCAGCAATTTGGCACGGAATTCCGGTTCTTCGGTTTTTTCAGAAAGCCAGATATCAAAAAACCATTTACCAAACTCAGGGTCACGAACCATACCAATTTCTTCGCTTCCAAGATAAAAGTGTGTTGGTTTATTAGGCTCGTACACACCGGTTATCACGCTACCTTTGTCCACATCAGGGAAAATATTTAGCATTTCAGAGTGCCAAGCGGCCAGCCTCACTTCATCGGTAAAGCCCAATTCGCGAATAGAATTGGCAGATTTGTCAGCAATTTTTTCTCCATCAAGGGCGTGTAAATAGTGCAGAGAAAGTGCAAAGGGTTTTGCTTTATCAAACGTAGCATTGGGTGCATAAAGTTTGGCATCGTAAATATCCCAAAAAAGATAGGTGAAGCGTTCTTCACCCACAATTTTAGCATTTTCTATGTGTCGCTCAACGGCTGTGTTGGCTAGGGCTGAAAGTGATGTAAATGCTGCAAGTGCAATAAACATAGCGCTTATAAGCAGCCAATTCACCCTGTTGCTTTTAGTGATTGCGATGGCTTTGGATGTGTGTTTATGCATGTTGAAGCTCCAGTTGCATCACGTTGGTGCGCCCTGTGGTAAAACTGGCGATACAGGTGCACAGATAAAAACGCCAGATGCGGATAAATGATTC
This sequence comes from uncultured Rickettsiales bacterium, assembly GCA_964351935.1. GTDB lineage: Bacteria > Pseudomonadota > Alphaproteobacteria > Rickettsiales > CAYGPX01 > CAYGPX01. The sequence continues at coordinate 2,385 of CAYGPX010000144.1, forward strand.
ATCAAAGCCTAGGCCTTTGACTTGTGGTAAGCTACTTTCAAAATTATCTAGCCAATGTTGAAGAGTTGTGGCGTAGTCCTTGCCAAATGCGTGGCTATCGGTCACGCGCAAGCCTTGTTTTTCAGCTTCATGAGCAAAGCGCGAGGAGGTGGGCAACATCCCGCCGGGGAAAATAAAACTACGAATCATATCGCCACTCTTGCGATAACGCTCAAAATAAGGTTCGTCCATCGTGATGGTCTGCACCATGGCTTTGCCTTTATTGGCCAGTAGCGATTTCATTTTAGAAAAATAGACCGGCCAAAACTTTTCACCCACCGCTTCAAACATTTCAATCGAAACAATACGGTTATATTGCCCCTCTTGGTGGCGATAATCTTCCAGCGCAACCGCAGCTTTATCGCCCAGCCTTGCTGTGGCATAGGCATGCTGCTGATGGGATAGGGTGATGCCTTTAATGTGATAGTCGTTTTTATTGGCGGCCCGTTCGGCAAAACCACCCCAGCCACAGCCAATTTCAAGTAAGTTTCCTGAATTAGCGTCGAGTCGCTCTAACATGCGATCATATTTATTATGCTGTGCTTGCTCGAGTGTTTCATTTTCATTCTGAAAAAGTGCAGAAGAATAGGTCATGCTTGGGTCAAGCCAAAGCTGATAGAAATCGTTGCCTAAATCGTAATGTGCTGAAATATTACGTTTACTGCCTTGTAATGTGTTGCGATTTAGCAGATAAAGCAGCCGTGCAGCAAGGTGTGAAAGCGGGTTACCATAAATATAAGGCTCAAACACATGCTCATTCTTTAGGCCAAGAAGCAATAAATTCACTAAATTACCGGTATCCCACCATCCATCGCGATAGCTTTCAGCCAAGCCAATGTCGCCTTTTGCTGCAAAAGCGGTGATAACACGCCAATCATCGATGGTAGCATTGGCATTGATGCCTTCATGTTCGCCTGTAAAATGATATGATTTTCCTTCAGGCGTCGTAAGATGGAACGAACCATATTTGATTTGTTCTAAGGCTTTTAGAAAGCGATTTATCGTAAAATGCTGCAACATTAATTGGCTCCGGAAGTTGTGATACCATCATAGCACTTTGCCCTAACAATGGGATGTAGCGAAAGTTACATTTTGTTAAGGTTAGAAGTGCTGCTAAGTTTTTTGTCTTGTTGTTTTGGTTTTGAAATATATTTTATGCCTTTAGCCACAAGCTTTATCGCCTGCCAGTGAATGAGCATAATCGCTTTTATGGTCACCAGCGGATGCTTCCAAAATGTTTTGCGAAGGGATGCTTTGGTGAGCGGTTCAAACTTACCCACCAGTGACGTGAGTAGTTGCTTGTTTTTCTCTTCATCGTAAAAATCAATCCACACGCCAAAATTGTTACTTTGTAACGAAAAGCGAAATTTGTAAGATCCTTCGCGCTTTAGAAAAGGTGAAACGTGAAATATTTTTTCTGCTTCCAGCCAATCATTCTGCACAATGGGGCGGTGATCTGCGTGAGCACATAAGTAGCTGTGATGTTCGCCAAAAGTATTATGTACCTCGCACAGTACGGCTCGTAATTGCTTTTTTTGATCCAAACAGAGCCAGAAGCTAACAGGATTAAACACATAGCCCAGTACGCGCGGCATCGAGATGAGCATAATGTCGCGGCTAATGTCATTCAGCCCATAGGTTTTTAGGATATTACGAATCCATGCTTCGTTGTTGGTGCCGTCCATTGCACCGTGATCTTTCTCGTAAAAACTCAGCGGTGCAAAATGATTGAGCGACAAATCGGCAATGTGTGGTTTTTTATGTAGTTGCGCCAGTGGCAGCGCCAGATAATACACCCCATAGCTAAACTGATTCACCTTCGGGAAAAGGCGTTTATGCATCACTTTGGCGGTAAAAATTTGTGGTATTATGTCCATGGAATAGAAATCCCCATGGCTTCTGCCACATTCACGGCACTAAGCAGGCCATCTTCATGAAAGCCATAGCGCTGCCACGCACCGCAATACCAAATGCGATCTACTCCTTGAATTTCGCTCAAGCGCGCTTGAGCGGCAATGGCGGCTTCGTCAAACACAGGGTGATCGAA
>CAYGPX010000145.1:0-4440 GCA_964351935.1 uncultured Rickettsiales bacterium
CGGCTCTAAAGTAGTGACGGAGTATTTTGAAAAATCAGGCTTACAAAAACCGCTTGATGAGCTTGGCTTTAATCTGGTTGGCTATGGCTGCACCACTTGTATCGGCAACTCAGGCCCTTTGAATCCTGAAATTGAACAGGCTATTAAAGATGGTGGCTTGGTAGTTGGCTCGGTACTTTCAGGTAACCGAAATTTTGAAGGACGTGTGCATGCGCTGACAAAAGCAAATTATCTTGCCTCACCGCCGCTGGTGGTGGCTTATGCGCTGGCTGGCTCGATGCATATTGATATTACCAAAGATCCACTCGGACAAGATAGCAATGGCAAGGATGTCTATTTGAAAGACATTTGGCCGAGCAATCAGGAAATTGCTGAAATTTTGAGCAAATGCGTAACACCTGAAATGTTTGCACGTCGCTATGCTGATGTATTTTCTGGTGATGATGAATGGCAGAAAATTAAAATTTCCGGTGGAAAAACCTATAATTGGGGTGATAGTACCTATATTAAAAACCCACCTTATTTTGAAGGCATGAAGGCAAACCCTTCAGCTTTGGGCGACATTAAAGGCGCTAGCATGCTGGCACTTTTGGGCGATAGCATCACAACTGACCATATCTCACCCGCTGGCTCAATCGCTAAAGATAGCCCTGCGGCAAAGTTTTTGAAAGGCAAAGGTGTTTCTGCTGAAGATTTCAACTCCTATGGTTCACGCCGTGGTAATGATGATGTGATGACGCGTGGCACACTTGCCAACATTCGCATTAAAAACGAAATGGCTCCGGGCACAGAGGGTGGCTACACCACGCATATTCCTTCTGGCGAAGTGATGAGCATTTACGATGCTGCGATGAAATATAAAGCCGATGGCACGCCACTGGTGATTGTAGGCGGCAAAGAATATGGCACCGGTTCATCGCGCGATTGGGCAGCCAAAGGCACATTGTTACTAGGCGTAAAGGCTGTAATTACTGAAAGCTTTGAACGTATTCACCGCTCCAACTTAGTGGGTATGGGTGTGTTGCCGCTGGTGTTTAAAGATGGCATGACACGTAAAACTTTAAAGCTTGATGGCAGCGAGACGTTTGACCTAGAAGGGCTCACAAACCTTAAGCCTCGTATGGATATTAAATGCACCATCACACGCAAAAACGGTAAGAAAGAAACCATCACGCTACTATGTCGCCTAGATACGGCAGATGAAGTAGAGTACTTCAAAAATGGTGGAATCTTACACAACGTGTTGCGCTCGCTGAACGTGGCTTAATACAAAACAACACTATAAACATAAAAAAGAAGCGTGATTTCATTGTATGAGTCACGCTTCTTTTGCTTTTTGCACTCACTCTCAACTTGCAACTATTCGTACTATCGGCTAAAAACACCCCATGTTTAAAGAACCACCCATGAATGATAACGAAATTTACGAAGACCTCGTTCTGCCGTTCGTGCTTGAGAAAAGCAACGTGCGTGGGCGTTTTGTACGTCTTAGTAAAGCGGTTGATAAAATTTTGACCGGCCACGGCTACCCTGAAGCTGTTTCACGTGCACTGGGCGAAATGCTAGTGGTGGTTGCGATGCTTGGCTCTACCATTAAAACCCGTGGCATTGTGAATATTCAAGCACAAGGCAACGGTATTGTTCAGTTTATTTTGGCTGACTACACCTCGAAAGGGCATTTGCGTGGCTATGCAGGCATACGTGAATCTGCGAGCGATGCAGATAAAAAGAAACTTGAAAGAAAAAACCTCTCTTTAGAAGACATGCTCGGTCAAGGGCATATGAGCATCAATATTGAAGATGAACGCAGCGGCCAAGATTACCAAGGCATAGTTGAGCTCGGCAAAGGCTCATTAAAGGAATCTATCGAAAACTACTTTAATCAATCGGTTCAGCGTGACACGTCTGTTCAGCTTGCGGTAGATCGACTTAAAGCACCCGGCAAACGTAAGGAACGTTGGTATGCAGGTGGTATAATGCTTCAGCGCACCCCTACTGAAGGTGGAAAACCACTTCAGCTTGTTGATAGTAGCATAAACGATGATGATACAATAGAGAATTGGAATCGCGCATGCATACTGCTTGAAACCGTAAAACCGCAAGAGCTTACTAACATCGCACTTTCTTCAAACGAACTACTCTTCAACCTTTTCCACGAAGAAAAAGTAGTAGTATTTCATGCCGAGCGACTTAAGGCACTCTGCCGCTGCTCACGCAATAAAATTGAACGGTTTTTAAAAAACATTGGTTCAGCCGAGCTACATGACCTAAAAACCGAGAACGATGAAATTGAAGTTGTTTGTCAATTCTGCAACAAGAAAGAAATCTTCACTGACGCTGATTTAGCAAAAGAGTAATTAACGCTTGGCAAGCGAGAGCTTATCACCAATATCGATAATCACACGCGCAGCATTAGAAGAAACACCCGGCACAGAATTATAGAATTCAGTCTCAGCACCTGCCTCTATCATTTCACCATCTGAATCGAGCATAACATTGACCAGCTCTTTTTCATCCTGATTATAAATAGCCACACGTAGCAGCGGTATCGGCTTTGCAACATCTGATGTGTTTATAAATTTACCGGTGAAAATAAGCTTTAGCTTTGCACCATCTTTAAGCTGCTGCATTTCAACATCTGAAATACCAATACCATCGGTATTGTGCACATCTAAAAGGTTATAATATAATGATAGCCACGGCGCTGCGCGCAATGCTGTATGACCAACACTATAGCTTAACACTATCAGAGCAACTACCAAGGATACAGCAAAGGCAAGCTTATGCCAAAGCGGCGATTTTTGTTTTTTTAGGGCGGGCACGTTTCCGCCTTGGGGAATGGGATGAGTTTCAGTTGGCTCAACGGTAACTTCAGCGGCCTGTTGCTTTTGCTTTTCTGGCTCTAACGGCTCTTGAAACCAGATACTGCCACAATGGGTGCATTTCACACGCCTTCCATGCACACCGATAGCCGCTGGCTTTACCAGATAGCGAGAGGAACAATCAGGACAAGTAATTTGCATGGAGTTTTATCAACCTAAACATTAAATAGCATGAGTGTTATTATGCCAGATTATAAAAACAAATCTACTGTTTAAGACCATTTTCTAAAACTTCTATGATTAAAGTCAAGAGCTTCTCAAAAGCTTATAAATTGCTGCATCGCAACACAAGTCACTTAACATAACTGGCTATTTTCTTTGACTTTTAGCACATGCTTCTCTATTTTACAGCTCCTTTTAAAAATATAAAGACTCATTCATTTTGGAGCACATCAGCTATGCAACTGCAAAACTTGCAACAAATCGTCGACACCGCGTGGGAAAACCGTAAAGACATTACACTCACCACTAAAGGCGATGTGCGTGACGCAGTTTCACAAACGCTTAACCTGCTAGACTCAGGAAAGTTGCGCGTGGCGCAAAAAACTCCCAAAGGTTGGAAAGTGAATGAGTGGGTTAAAAAAGCAATTTTATTATCATTCCGCCTGAATGATATGCGCTTGATGGATGGTGGCCCTGCACTAGCGGGTGAAGCATGCAACTGGTATGATAAAGTACCTTCAAAGTTTCTTGGTTGGACAGAAGAAGATTTTAAAAATGCTGCATTCCGTGCTGTACCCGGATGTTTTGTTCGCCACGCTTCTTTTATTGCTAAAAATGTAGTGCTGATGCCCTCTTTTGTGAACCTTGGTGCTTATGTGGATGAAGGCACGATGATTGATACATGGGCAACGGTTGGCTCGTGTGCACAAATTGGTAAGAACTGCCACATTTCAGGCGGCACAGGTATTGGTGGCGTGTTAGAGCCGCTACAGGCCAACCCTGTGGTGATTGAAGATAACTGCTTTATTGGCGCACGCAGCGAAATTGCTGAAGGCGTCATTGTAGAAGAAGGCTCTGTAATCTCTATGGGCGTTTACATTGGTGCTTCCACAAAGATTATTGATCGCGAAAGCGGTAAGATTTACCAAGGTCGCGTTCCATCTTATTCGGTAGTAGTGCCGGGTAGCTTACCAGGAAAAACATCTGACTCACCATCACTTTACTGTGCCGTGATTGTTAAGCGTGTAGATGAGCAAACCCGCTCTAAAACATCGATAAATGAACTACTAAGAGCAGCTTAGTCTCTTGCTGTTTTGTCTGTAGTTTAATGACTGCAATGTTCACCATGAATATGCGGCGGATTACTCTTTAAAAATTTTTCTGACTTTTTAAGGAGCATGTCGCGTTTCATTTTTGAAAGATAGTCGACAAAAATTTTACCATCCAGATAATCGATCTCATGCTGTATTACTGTGGCGAGGAATCCTTCTGCCTCTAGCTCTTGGCTTTTTCCTTTCTCATCTAGATAGCTAAGCTTTATTGCGTTGGGTCGCGTTATCTCAGCTTCAATCCCAGGAAAGCAAACTGATGCCTCTATAAACTTCTGAGTTTAAGT
>CAYGPX010000146.1:0-1369 GCA_964351935.1 uncultured Rickettsiales bacterium
GTCATGCTATATTCCTTGTGTCTGGAGGTTGGATATGTTCATATCACTCAGTTGGTTTTGCTTGTTAAATTTTTAAAAACTAAATCTACTCATACATATTAAAAAACCTTGCTATTAATCAAGTTTTTTTTTTAATAGAGGAGTATGTGTGAGGTTATGTTTTAAGCTAAAGCCAAGCGCTGAGCAAAGTGGAAGGAAGTTAGTTTTTCTTTTATGCGCCCTCGTAAGAACGAAAGAGCCTGCATATTCATTTTTAAATTCAAGGTGCATTAATGGAAAAAATTAAGATTGAAGATTATTACAGTGAAAAATCATTCAAGAAAATGAAAGCATTTGCCGATGGTGTTGAAACGCCGTTTGTTGTGCTTGATACCGAAATAGTTGCCCAGCATTACGATGCACTGACAACTAATTTTCCTTATGCAAAACCTTACTATGCCGTAAAAGCAAATCCTGAAAAAGAAGTGTTGCAGTTGCTTGCTGACAGAGGCTCTAGCTTTGATGTGGCTTCTATCTATGAATTGGATAAGGTGTTGGCGCTTAATGTTGAGCCAAGCCGTGTTAGCTACGGTAACACCATCAAAAAACGCAAAGATATTAAATATTTCTACGACAAAGGCGTAAGAATGTTTGCCACCGATTCTGAACTGGATGTGCGCCATATTGCGGCAAATGCTCCGGGTTCTAGGGTTTATGTGCGTGTGCTAACCGAAGGTAGTCAGACGGCAGATTGGCCGCTATCGCGTAAGTTTGGTTGCCAGAACGATATGGCGATGGATTTGCTTATTTTGGCTGAACAGCTTGGGCTTGAGCCTTATGGTGTTTCGTTTCATGTGGGATCGCAGCAGCGCGATATTGGTGCGTGGGATTCAGCAATCGCAAAAGTGTGTAACATTTTTGAGCGATTGAGAGATGAAAATAATATTATTCTTAAAATGATAAATATTGGCGGTGGATTTCCTGCACATTATACCAACAGAACCAACGATCTTGAAACCTATGCAGATGAAATTACCCGCTTTTTGAAAGAAGATTTTGGTGAAGATCTTCCTGAAATTATTCTGGAGCCAGGGCGTTCGCTAGTGGCGAATGCGGGTATTTTGGTGAGTGAAGTGGTGCTTGTTTCACGCAAAGAGAACACGGCATTATATCGTTGGATATATACCGATGTCGGTAAGTTTTCAGGGCTTATTGAAACGCTGGATGAAGCCATTAAATACGCTATCTACACTGAAAAAACAGGCAAGCTTGAAAAGGCTGTCATTGCAGGGCCTACATGCGACAGTGCCGATATTATGTATGAAGATAACAAGCCAAGCTTGCCGCTAAATTTGGAAGTGGGTGATAGGCTTTATTGGCTTACAACCGG
>CAYGPX010000146.1:1379-4421 GCA_964351935.1 uncultured Rickettsiales bacterium
ATGTGGCCGGCGGTGAGCCGCCTTATTGGCGTTCCACCGGAGCCTATACCTCTACCTATAGTGCGATTTAGTTTAACCGTTATCCACCGCGTAAAACCTATTGTATTTAATAGTTGCTTAAGAACTCTAAAGCTAAGCGACTGTTATTGCTAGAAAAAATCTTTAGAAGCCTAAAATCGTTGCTAAAGAGTTTGGAAGGTGATACCTTGAAAATCTAACTCAGGGTTGAAAAGGTATTTTATGAGTCAAACCGCGTTAAGTATCGTTGCCGCCGATGATGATGAAATGAGCCTAGAGCTTATGATTCATAGCTTAAAAGGTGCAGGTTGTAATACCGTAGGTTTTGGACAAGGAGAGCAGTTACTTAATTATGTGCGCGCACATGCCAGTGAAACGGATGTAGTGATTTTGGATAAAATCATGCCTAATTTGAGTGGTGTGGATATCCTAAAGCGCATGAAGGCTGATCCGAATTTAAAAAATATTCCTGTCATTATTCAAACGGGTGATGTGGGCTTGCAGCAAATGCGTGAAAGCATAGATGCAGGTGCTTACTATTACCTTTCAAAGCCCTATGATCCCTCAGCGATGATTTCATTGGTCAAGGCAGCAGCGCGTGATTGTTTGCAGCGCAAGCGCTTGCATCACAAGCTTGATTCAGGGGAGTTTGCAATTAACTTGCTGCATCAGGGTGTTTTTAAAGTGCGTACACCTGATGATTGCCAAAGCATTACTGCGCTTATATCCTCTGTTGCTGAGCAGAAGAAGGAAGTGGCATTGGTTCTTTCTGAGTTAATAATTAATGGTATTGAGCATGGTAATTTAGAAATTGGCTATGCCAAAAAAGGCGAGCTTTTAGAAAGCGGCCAACTTGATAATGAAATCACACGGCTACTAACAGTTCCAGAAAATAGAAAGAAACGCGTGACGGTTAGCTATGCACGGCTGCGCGGTGAGGTGAAAGTGCGTGTTAGAGACGAAGGAGAGGGTTTTGAATGGAAGCGATACATCACCATTGACCCGGGCCGTTTTGTTGATCTTAATGGCAGAGGCATTGCCTATGCCAATATTGTAGGGATTCCTATCACCTACATCGGCAACGGAAACACGGTTGAATTTAGCTTTGCTGCAGAAAAAATTTAATTCTCTGTTGCTCGCTATTTAGAATCAATTGATGTTGGAGTTGAATCCTGCCCTTACGAAATAATCGTACCAAATATTTATCCTATTGTTTTTCATCTATAAATTTAACTTCCTTTATTTCACTCAACTTTTGCGCTTGTTATTGTGCCAAAAATCGCTATGAGTGATGTGCCAAAGAAGAGGTGCAAATGACGAATGAAGATATAAAGATACTTATAGTGGATGATGATGAGGATAATCGCTTTTGCGCTGCCCATAATTTGCGACGTTTTATAGGTTATCCCAATTTTGCAGAAGCTGAAGATGGTTTTGCGGGTCTTAGCTATCTTAAAGAGAATCCTGATGTGGATATTATCTTGCTGGATCAGATGATGACGGGTCTTGATGGCGTTGAAATGCTTTGTAAAATGAAAGAAGAGCCTCGTTATAATGATATTGAGGTAATTTTTCAGACCGGTTCGCTTTCAGATGATGAGAAAGCAGCATGCATGAAAGCTGGCTCTCTCTATTTGCTTCAAAAACCATATGATGATGCAGCTATGAAGCGATTGCTTGTGTCAGCCTCGCAGCGGGTGCGTGCTAAACGCCGCTTAAAAGAATATTTAGAGCAAGAGCGATTGCCATGTTTAGGCGAGCAGTTGCATTTTAGTACGCTACATGAGGCAGAAAAGGTTGCCACACAAGTCGCTGCGTGCTTTCCTCAGCCTGAGCAAGCCCTAGAAGCAGTGTATGAGCTGTTGCTGAATGCTATAGAACACGGCAATCTTGAGCTGGGCTATGAAGCAAAAAAGCGCGCGCTAGAAGCGGATAGCTATCAAAAAGAAGTGCAAGAAAAGTTGGAAATTCCTGTTTATCAGGAGCGTAGGGCTTGGGCGTGTGTCAGTAAAACACAAGATGGATTGTTATTAGATATACAGGATCAAGGAAAGGGGATTCCGGAGAAGTTCTTGAAGCATTTTGGCCCTGATTGTATGTCTGAGCCAAATGGCCGAGGTATTTTTAAGGCGACGCAATTTTTTGATTCGATGGTTGTGGATAAAAATCCCACCCTTGTGCGGTGCCTTTTAAAAACAAACTAATAGCGCTTATTTTTTCTCTGGGCGTGTTGATTGGAGTGCATTGATCAGCGCTAGCGACTGACGTTTAAAGTCGTTCAGTGCGATGTCGGTATGGTGATGGAATTGTTCAATCAAGTGCTGTAAACCGTTCAAGTCGTGCCAGAGTTTACTTGATTCAGCGTTGTTCATGTCTTGATGGTTTTCAAATTCTTCGATGATAGTTTGCGAGAGTGTTTCTAATCGGGCGCTAAGTTCTGTTAGGCGGCTGCTTAAATGCGCCGCATCACTTGCTGCTTGGTGCACACGGGGTATTTGCTTTTCTCTAAGTGCAGCGATGGCAGCGTCTTTATGTGGCATACAGAAACCTTATTATATCACAATCAACTTTACAACTTTGAGTAGGTTTGTGTCAATCACAAGCTGGTATTCTTGCGTTTAATTCTGTTGATTTAGGATGGTGAGAAGAGAGTGTGACTAGAGGATTAATGTGCAAATTGCTTGGCTTCCGGAGCTATTAAAGGAGAGTGATTTTAAATGCCTAGATGCGATATTTAAGCCTTTTCCGAAAGACTTTGTAAGTGTGTGGGCGTTAAAATTCATTGTTTTTTCCCAATCGAATCCGTTGCCTTGATCGCTAATTTCAACGATGCAATCATTCTGCGAGCTATTAACAGCGAGGGTAATGGAATCTTGCTTTTCGTTTAATAAATCTTCAAGCATCGTTTGCCAGATTGCATCTTTAATGCCCAACGCTTTTTTGCGCTTATCAACTTCTAACATGCCGTACTCAAGTCCATTTAGAATAATCTCATAAAGCGCTAGAGCGGTAGCCATAGGGTCT
>CAYGPX010000147.1:0-4413 GCA_964351935.1 uncultured Rickettsiales bacterium
GCTACTGCCTTTTCTTTGGCTTCTTTAGCGGCAAGCTCTGCTTTTTCAGCTTGTTCTTTAGCCAAGAAAACACACGCATCCAATTCAGTTTGTGTGCAAAGACCAAGCAAAACAGGATCTTTTGCAGTGATATTACTCATATTCCAGTGTGTTTTTTCACGCAAGCCTTTGATGGTGCTTTTGGTCGTACCAATCAAACGGGTAATTTGCGCATCTGAAAGATAGGTATGGTTTTTAAGTAACCACGCCACCGCATCCGGCTTATCCTGACGGCGAGCTACCGGCGTATAACGACCTGTCTTTTTCTTCTTTGCTTTAGTGATATATTGCTGTGCTGCATTCGCAAGCTTTAGGGTTGCTTTTGGATCAGCTTCACAGCGCGCTATTTCTTCTGCAGTCACCTGATGCGACCCAATCGGGTTAACACCAATGATACCGGCAGCCACTTCGCCATCAGCAATACCCTGCACTTCTAGCGCATGCATGCCACAGAAGGCCGCTATTTGTTCAAACGTCAGTGCAGTGTTTTCTACAAGCCAAACGGCAGTTGCTTTGGGCATTAACGGTAAGGTCATTGTCCCTTTCCTTCACATAAATTATTAGTTTTTCGGGGGTTTATTCACCCATTAACTACAGATTTTTCACCGCAATTGCAAGACTATTTTGCCAACATGGTGGTTTTGTTCCATATAGGCTTGCGCAGCAGGTGCTTCATCGACGGGAAATAGCCTACCAATTTCAGGTCGATATTCGCAGCGCTTTATCAGCGGCCAGAGGTTTTGATAGAGAGCGGCAGCAATTTCAGCTTTTATTTTCCTTGATTGATTGCGCAGCGTCGCCCCTGTAATGCTAAGATTTTTTAATAATAATGGTGCTAAGCTCACATGGGATTTTGCACCGCCAAGCAGTGCAATCACTGCCAGCCGCCCACCATAGCAAAGCATCTCCAGATTTTTAGCAACGTAGTCACCCGCTACCATATCGAGTATAACATCTACCCCTTTTCCATCCGTAAGCGCCTTGACGCGCTCAACCATTTCGCCTGATGTTTGCTGCGTTACAAGCACCACTTCTTTCGCACCAAGCGCTTTTAGCTTAGCCACTTTCTCTGCATGTGTTGTCGTTACAAAACAAGGAATATTCAACATTTTAGCCATAGCGATAGCAGCCACCCCAATGCCACTGCTGCCACCATGCACCAACAAAGTTTCATCTGGTTGAAGCTTTACTTTTTCAAAGAGGTTGAACCAAACGGTAAAGAAGACTTCCGGTATCGCGGCGGCCTCTACATCACTCAAATTGTTTGGTATTGGCAATGTTTGCGAGGCAGAAACAGCAACATACTCAGCATATCCGCCACCTTCAAGCAACGCACAGACACGCTGCCCTAGCGTAAATTGTGTTACATTTTCTCCCAGAACCTCTATCACCCCAGACACCTCTAACCCCGGGATATCAGAAGCACCTTTAGGCGGCGGATAACTTCCTTTACGTTGAAAGATATCAGCACGATTAAGACCACATGCATGCACACGAATCAGCACCTCACCTTCAGCTGGCGAAGGCTTTTCACGCTCAACCAAAACCAACTCTCCTGCTGTAGAATCTGCAGCAGTTTTTGATTGGATTTCAAACGCTTTCACACCAATGTAACCTGTATCAATATCATTGATAAATGACGCGGGTATTTTACCAGCTACTTATCGCCAGCATTATCACCTGCTAAGGTACGCACCAACATATTCACTGCATTTTGATGCATTGGGTCGCGAATACGCATAAAGTTACGTGACACTTCAATGCACATACGCTGATGTTGACTTGGCACTTCACCGCCACCATCCATCACATTTTCAAAGAAGTAAGCAACTGATTTTCCCATCGCCTGAGCAATTGCAACCAACCGTCCTGCAGAAATGCGATTAGTACCTTTTTCATATTTTTGTAATTGCTGATGGGTAACACCAATTTTGGCTGCTAATTGCTGCCGCGAAAGACCCAAAGAAATACGCAACTCATGGATTTTTTGCCCAATCGCGGTATCAATTTGTTCTGTAAACTTACTTTTTCTTGCCATATATAACCTCTTAATAACGCTTCGAGTCGTTCCACACTCGCCTCTCGACTGCCCCAAAAAGAAACAGCATCGTCATTATTATCTTCCTTAAAGCAATACCAGCAACAACCATGCCAGCCTTTATATATCACTACAGCACATGCCGAAAAACAACAGCAGCTCAAAGTTACTGCTTCTTGTCTTTATGCTATCTAGAATGTATACATAGTCTCCCAAGCAAATATAATGCACTATTATGGCACAATTGTAAACCGCCAAGGTTGCATTTTGGTACAGAACCCTCCTAATAAAGTTGTATTATGACCTCTCAAACCACTCAAAAGCTCTATCATAAGATAGAAAATGCACTCAAAATCTATCATCTTGATATTACAGACGAATCGCATCTTCATGCCGGCCATGCTGGCGCACGGCCTGAAGGAAACAGTCATTTTAGGTTAGTGATTGTATCACCTGATTTTAGTGGGATGAGCCGCGTTAAGCGTCACCAAAAAATCTACCATATTTTAGCAGAAGAGATGAGCTCACACATCCACGCACTTGCTATCAGCGCGCTTACACCGGAAGAATATAACCTAAATAGACCTTAATCTGCCTGATATATGGCACTGATGTCATCAAAAGCGACACCACCTTCGCGCAGTAGTTTTGGTGTATTGGTTGTAAGATCAACAACAGTTGACGCTTTACCGCACAACATATCGTTCGCCTCTGCGGGCGCATAATACCCAAGATTGCCTGCACAAAAATCTCTTACCATCTTTGCATTTACGGCAGCAGCTTCACCAGAATGATTTACACTCGTGGCAACCAGTGGCTTTGCGAATGCTTTCAGTAATGCCAGAGCAAAAGGATGATCTGGCATACGAACACCCAATGTTTTTGTTCCCGCCGTTACATTGCCCGCCAGTGGCGCGGTTTCTTTTAACGGCAATACGCATGTGATAGGGCCCGGCATAAAACGCTGCATCACGCGCTTTGCTTTTTCGCTCACTTCCACCATCGCTTCAACTTCAAGTAGCGAAACGGGAAACACAGCCAATGGCTTATTTTCGTCTCTGCCTTTTAGTGCATAAATCTTTGCGACAGCTTCTGCATTTTGCGCGTCTACTGCGAGCGCATATACCGTTTCTGTTGGGAACACAACAGGCTTTCCAGCGCGCAAATCTGCCACTAGTTTTGCGATTTCTTCTTGCATAAAAGGCAACCTTTGGTTATGGTTTAAAGACACCTACTTTAAGTTTCGGCATCATAGCGCAAAGGTTTTATGACTGCAAAAATTATTACATTTGTTCAGCAAAAAGGTGGCACAGGCAAAAGCCTTGCAGCCATCCATCTTGCATTTGCATTGGAAAAACTAGGCTACCGCACAGGCATTATTGATTTGGGCGCACTTGCAGCAACCAGTGAGTGGTTTGATCATGCCAAACAACATGGGTTACAAAGTTCAGTTTTATGTTGTGCATCCGCTGATTGGCGCCTGCAAAAAGATATTCAGCAGATGGAAAGCCAAGGCGTATCCTTTATATTAGTGGACACCGCAAGCATTCAAGCTAACGACACACAAACACAAGCGGTGCTTTCGCTCGCTGACTTTAGCATTATTCCTTTTCAATCAGGCATTTTAGATGAGTGGGCGGTTGATAAAACTATTCAACTTATCAATCAGCATCGCATTCCTTATCGCATGCTTCGCAACCGCTGCAGTTCAACGGCAAAGCCTTATACTGCGGCAAGGCTACTGCCTTTTGTGTTAAATGGATTTCTTTCTGATGATGCCACCTATGTAAATGCCTTGCAGTCTTTTACCACGGTGTATGAGTTAACAGATAGCCTGGCCGCTGCTCAAGAGCTTGAAGGGCTTGCCAAAGAAATTTGCGATCTTGTACAGCCGAAGTCGGTAAATAAAACCGCAGAAAGTGCCGAACCACTTTTAGAGAAAAGACCTCAACTTGCTTTATCTTAATTAAATTTGGGTTGAGCGCTTTAGTTTTTACCTTGCCAGCACTTAAAAACTTGGATAGTTTCTGAAAAATTACAATCCAGACAGTGGCTGTTATTTAAATTCTATGCAAAAAGATATTCCCAACTTATTAACCTATACTCGCATTGCAATTGTACCCATTTTGGTGGCATCCTTTTATTTGGATGGCCAGCTTTATCACTGGGTTGCCGCCGGTTTATTTGCCATTGCCAGCGTGACTGATTTTTTTGATGGCTATTTAGCGAGAATGTGGCAAGCCCAATCGAGCATTGGCAAGTTTCTTGATCCCATCGCTGACAAACTCTTAGTCGCTGCGGCTTTGCTCATGCTTGCTTTCTTTGGTGGCATGGGC
>CAYGPX010000148.1:0-4390 GCA_964351935.1 uncultured Rickettsiales bacterium
CCTCACCAAATGGTCAGAGCAAAAAGCCGAGCTAGAAACAGAAATGGCAACACCCAAAGCCCTCAACAAGCCTGATTATATGGCTGAGTTACTTGAAAAATATGCTGTGGTTCAAAAAGAAGTGGAAGCCGCAGAGCATGCATGGCTAGAAGCACAAGAAGAGTGCAACAGCGAATAACTTTCAAGAAAATGAGCCAAACTCTACACCTTCCAAGTAATAGCATTTGGCAGCGCGTGTTTTATTTTTTAGAAGACGCACACCAAAGATTGAAGTACTATGGCTATTGGTAACTTTGATTTAGGGCGTAGTGATGATATCAGTCATATTCATGGTTTTCTTAGGCTTGCTGGCCTTTGTAACGCTCTTTATCATGCCATGGGTTAACCATTTTCGTATCAAGCAGTTGCAGGCGGAGATAGACATACTCAAAATGGCACCCTCGCTCTCAAGGAAGCAAAACATGGCAGCTAAAACGCCAGCTGCTGAGGTTCAAAGCCCATGGATAACACAAGATGACACACCTATTTCTGAAAAAACTACCCAGTCGGTAAAACAAAAACCTCAAAAAGAAGAAAATACTGGTTTTGAGCAACAATTTGCTGCGCGAATGCCCGTATGGATCGGTGGTATCGCATTAGCGTTAGCAGGCTTTTTCATGGTAAAATATTCCATAGAGAACGATCTCATTAGTCCGGCAGTGCGGGTAATTATTGGAGCAATATTGGGTTGTGGCCTACTTTCTAGTGCTAAATGGGTAAGAAACAGACCCAATTTTGCCAATGGTGTACGCATTTCACAATCACTGGCGGGTGCGGGAATAGCGGTGCTGTATGTAGTATCCTTTGCATCGGCGCGACTCTATGATTTGGTGCCGATGAGCGTCGGATTTTTGGCGATGGCAGCCGTAACGGCAACAGCACTTGTTTTATCATTGCGCCACGGCCCTCCCATTGCGTTGCTGGGAATGGCAGGAGGCTTCTTAACGCCAGCATTACTAAGTACCGGCGGAGGGAGTGCTTTTACCCTCTTCGTCTATCTTTACTTCACCGCATCCGGACTTCTGATAGTAGCACGCAAGGCAAAATTATGGTGGCTTTCTTTGCCAACAATTGCCCTATCATTCCTATGGGTGCTGTTCTGGTTATTTTCTAGCTACACACCGGCAGATAGCCTTTATCTTGGCTTATTTCTTGTGGCAATCGCTGCAACTATTGTGATTACTTCACGGCAAAACGACACCAAAGAAAGTGCTAGCACCCCTTCGTTTAGCCTCACCTCTATCTTAAACTATATTGGCCTTGGTGGCGCGTTGGGGATGATGGGGCTAATTGCTGCAAAGTCTGGTTTCGGCTTTATGGAATTTGGCCTCTTTGGGCTATTGGCAGTGGGAGGCGTTGGGCTTGCATATTTCAATAGTGCATTATATGGCTTTATTCCTTTGCTTTCGATGGCAGTCAATATTGCGATGCTCTTTGCATGGGGAACTGCCGACCATGTGTTCTTCTGCCAGATTATGATAGTTTTTGCCGCCATCTTTATAGGTAGCGGATATGTGTTCATGTTTAAATCGCGCAAACCTCTTTTATGGGCAGGGCTGGCCGGAGGCAGCAGCATCGCTTATTATCTGCTGGCCTATTATAAGCTTCATAATACCGCACTATTTGCCTCAATTCCGTTGTTCTGGGGTATAATCGCCCTAGTCTTGGCTTATGCCGCCATTTATGCCTTGTTCAAAATATACCAAAATTTGCAGTCCTATCCTCACCGTGAATATTTATATGCTATATTTTCAGTTGCTGCATCTGCGTTTATATCGCTTGCACTCTTTATTGAGCTTGATAAAGAGTTTCTCTCTGTGGCTTTTGCAGCTGAAATGCTGGTTATCTCATGGCTAAACACCAAAACTTCCATTAAGGCCTTAAAGCCTATTATTGCGATTATTGCATGTATCTTTGCCTTGCTGTTACTGCCTCAGATTATATTGCTGCTACAACTCACACTGCATAGCCTTATTGATGTGCAGCTGCGCTTGCATCAATCTTCCGTACCTATTGTGAACTGGCCATTATTCCAGCTTGGCGTGCCGGCTCTTCTGTTTTTTGGCAGTTCATACTTGCTTAGAAAACAAGCGGATGATCGTATTGTACGCGTGTTTGAAGTGGTGGCGCTTTCGCTGATTGCGGTTATGGGCTATTATGTGACACGTAATATTATGCACCCTCATGCCAACGTGCTATTTGTGAAAGTAGGATTCTTTGAAAGAGGAATCATCACCAATGTTCTGTTCCTATTTGGTTTAGCATGCCTGTTTGGCGGTAGAAAATTTGAAAGAGCCACCATTGCTTACTATGGCATTGTGTTATGCGCTGCAGCGGCATTCCGTATTCTATATTTTGATATGATAACGCATAATCCTCTCTGGCATGCACAGCAAATATCAGGCACCATCCTCTTCAACAGCCTGATGCTGCCATATGGTTTGCCAATCGCATGGTGTTATTTTGCCAGAAGAGAGTTAAATATTCTCAATAAAGAAAAATACGCAACCTATGCAGGTGCATTTATCTTGGTGCTGATATTTGCATTCATCAGCATGAATGTGCGCCACATTTTCCACGGTTCAAGCTTACATCTTGGAGCAACCACCAATGCCGAAATATACAGCTATTCTGCGGCATGGCTTGTGCTGGGCATTGCCCTGTTGTTTGGTGGAATTTTAAAGCAAGATAAAATGCTGCGCTATGCGTCGCTTAGTGTCATCTTATTTACAGTTGGAAAAGTATTTCTTTATGACGCCTCCGCACTCGATGGGCTCTATCGCGTATTTTCATTCTTTGGGCTTGGGCTCTGCCTGATTGGTTTAAGCTATTTTTATACCCGATTCGTTTTTAACATTGGCGCAGCAAAAGAATAGCGGAACTAAATCTAGATTTTTGCAGAGTTTGAATAGCTTATAGCGGCGTAAAGTACTAAGCTACTCCGCCCTTACAAGCCAACACTAACCTATTCTTATTTTGAAATACTCCTCCTGTAAGATGTGTTTAGTAGACAGCACAAACTATGGCGCATTACGTATAAGAAAATATAATTTACTCGGCTAAACAGAGCCTAGTTTTAGCGCTTGATAACTCAGTGCTTTTCGACTATGTAACTTAGCCATGAAAATAGGAAATCGTATTCGATATATTTCTGCTATCACATTATTCACGTTTTTTATAAACGTGATGCTGCCTTTTTATGCAATCTACGATATTCCCCAAGCGCTTGCTTCTGCTGAAGTGGATGCAGGTGCAAATCAAGATGCATCGTTCTTTGGTGAAAAAATCCTTATCTGTACCGCTGATGGGTTTAAGCTTGTATCGCTTGCTGACTTACAAAGCGGAAAAGAAAAGCCTCAAAAACATCCACAATATCAATGTGCGCTTTGTTATGTGGCCGTGCATGGCACCAAGCATATTGCTCCCACTCAAGAAATTATCTTCATTGCCTATCATGCTGCTGAACAAGTTGTCTATTACACAAGTGATAGTGCTCGTTTCTATGAGACTTCCAAGCGTGGTTTTCTAACACGTGCCCCTCCATTTATAGCCTAAATACATCCTTTCATTTTGATTAAAAGCACGCACCACTTTGCCAAGAGGTGCTGCAACTATTTATGTATTTTTAAGAGGCTAAACAATGAAACATACTACGCTTTACGCAAGCATGTTGCTTGCAACCACTGTGCTTAGCAATTCCGCTTTAGCAGCAGATATAACCACATTAAACCCTGTTGTCGTTACGGCTGAATCTGCCGGAACAAAAACCATTCCAAGCAATGCCGAAGCTCTAAGAATTATCAACAAAACAGCAGGAGGTGTGGCTGTGGTTGGATCGGAGAAATTTGAGGATAAGTATTCGCTCAGTTTTGAAGATACACTAGCGCTCACACCGGGTGTATACGCACAGAAGCGCTTTGGCGAAGAAGTGCGGCTCTCTATTCGTGGCTCTGGCCTGTCACGCGGGTTTCATTTGCGTGGTTTAACACTACTGCAAGATGGCATTCCGTTCAACTTGGCCGATGGTTCGTCTGATTTTCAAGAGGCTGATTCACTTGCATTTCAACGGGTGGAAGTATTTAAAGGTGCCAATGCATTGCAATATGGCAGCACCACATTGGGTGGCGCGGTAAATATGGTGACGAAAACCGCCAAAAGCCAACCCGGTGAACGTGTAAGGCTTGAATATGGCTCGGATGATACCTATCGTGCAAATGTGCAATCAGGCAGCGAGTTTGGTGATTCTGACGTTTTCCTAAGCTTAACCGGAACGTCTAGCCGTGGTTATATCCAGCATAGCAATCAGGAAAATATCAAGTTAAACAGCAACTTCTGCCATCAAAACAAAGAT
>CAYGPX010000149.1:0-4389 GCA_964351935.1 uncultured Rickettsiales bacterium
ACCTTGGCATGGCGCGTATCAACTACCGAGATTACTTCCTGATCTTTTTCAAAATTCATACCCGGATAAAGCACCATTTCACTAAAAAATACAACGCCATCGTGAGGAGCTTTTATAACCAGCTGCTCGCGTTTATTATTATAACGCTGATACTCACTTTGTTTTTCTGCCAACTCTTTGAGCGTTGTTTGCATTAGTGCCTGATATTCCTTATTCAGCGATGTTGCTTTATATTTCCACAGCAGAACATCATTATCGAGCATCACTTGCTTAAGTTTATATTCTAGCATAGGTGATTTCAGGATAGCTAACACCTGCCCTTCCTTCACCCAATCTCCTTGATTGACGAACACTTGTTCTAAAGTAGAATTATCATTGGCATATAAAGCACTACTGTTTTCAAAATGCAGTATGGCCGGAACTTCTATTTTTGAACGCCAAGGGATGAAAAGCACAGCAGTAACACACGCAAGAATTAGTAGGGTACGAGCTAATACTTTCCTATTTACTTTATTCATCGCACCACCCTTTAATTGATTTATTTTATATGCAATTGGAAATATCACAGCATTTGCAATGTAAACTGCCATCAATCCAAGTGCTAATAATTTAAAGACCAAATTGTATAGAAGCACTAAAATTCCTGTCACTAAGAAAAAGCGATATACCCACATCATAGCGCCAAAAATAGCAAGTTTTGGCCTCATAGATTTAGAAACATAAGCAAGATCAGGTTTTGGAGTTGAGCCAAACACATGTTTATCAATATATTGCTGAACACAATAACCCGCTGAAAAATGCAGGTTTGGCACTTTCAAAATATCTGATAACACAAAGTAACCATCAAATCGCATAAAGGGATTTGAGTTTATGAGAACCGATGTAATCCAAGCTGTTCCTGATATTAAGAATGCAATGCTTTTGAGCATCCCGTCCGGTAATAACAGCCATAGTAAACTGCAAATAGCTGCAATATAGATCTCACTTATCACACCCGCAGAAGAAATAAATATACGTTGTTTACGATTTTTTAGTGACCACGCATCAGTGGTATCAGTATAAAGCACAGGCCAAAAAATCATAAATGCCACTCCCATCGCTGCTACTTTACAGCCATAGTATTTAGCCGTCAGAGCATGAGATATTTCATGGATAACTTTAATAATAATTAGCGCAAAGAACCAAAGACCTAAATTTGAAAAGTCTAATAAATCAACAAATGTTACCTTGTAGCTTTCAAAGTTTTGAATAATACCTGCTACACCAATTGCTATTAAAAACAACATCGCACAATGGAAATATTTACTAAATATCCAGCGAAAGTAGGGTATCGCTTTATTAAGAAGTGCATCAGGCCTGATAAGCCTAATTCTTACAAAAAATATCTTCTGAAGTTGCTTCATTCTTGCAGCAGCTGGTTTTTGCGCAGTAGCAAAAGAATCCGTATAGGCACTCTTTTTTAGCAATCGATTCATTACCAAAAATCGGAAGAATTCATCAAAATGTTCTTCCTTTATCACTTTATGATATTTTGCTTGTAAGCTATGTAAGATTTTTGACTTAACGCCTAAGTGCCATAGAGAAAGAATCAGATATTCCACGTGGCCAATTTGGTGAAAACGATGCGCGATATGATCATAAACAATCCAGCTTTTCTCAGTTGTTTCACGCTCATCTTCAGGCGTAATACTTAAATTCTCTCGAAGCGATGGAAG
The DNA here is from genome assembly GCA_964351935.1 of uncultured Rickettsiales bacterium. Lineage (GTDB taxonomy): Bacteria > Pseudomonadota > Alphaproteobacteria > Rickettsiales > CAYGPX01 > CAYGPX01. The sequence goes on from CAYGPX010000149.1 coordinate 1,716, forward strand.
AATAGGCTCACTCACACTTTATAACCCCGTCTTTTGTCTAAAGTAGGAAAGCGGCCTTCTTAGTAAATAATAAAGCAATGAAACATCATCACCATATAACTTTGCTGTCCCTCTCAAGCCAATTCGCGGCTTTTGCTCTAAACCATCTTCATTAAAATCAGCCCTTACATGGTAGGCAAGCACCCCTTCAGGAGTAACATTAGCCTGATAAGACGCATAGGTTATTTGACCTTTAAGTGGAGCATTTGGCGAGGTATTCAGGAAAAACAACACTTCTGCATTACGATCCAAACTCACAGCATCCGATACAGGCAAGAAAACATCCAACGCACTTTCTTGCTCATTAGCCAAAAGCATAACGGTTTCGCCGGGGCGAATTGGTTTGCCTTCCATTTTATGTATATGATCGAATATAATTAACCCTGCTTTGGGTGAAACAATATCAGTCTGACTTAGTAAATACTGATAATATTCAATCTCTGCTTCTGTTTTTTCTACCTCTTTTTTAAGCGCTGGAATTTTCTGTTTTTGTTTAATGTCTGCCACACCCGATTTACTAGCTACGTTATATTGTGTCTGTGCCAGCGCCAGTTTCTTTTCAGCTATATTCAGCTGTGCGTTAATATCTTCTTTATTTAGAGAAAAGAGCTTAGTACCCTCTTCTACATACACATTAGGCTCAACATATATTTTATCAATTACACCCTCTATAGCTGAGCGAATAAAAACAGGTTTTTGTGCAGCAACTTCTGCTGGGGCAAGTACCGTAATAGGTACGTGAATTATTATCGAAGCCAGCAACAAAGAACCTAATGAACCAATCAATATTTTACGTTTACCAAAGCGTTCAAACCACTTACGCCACAGTGCTTTTTTTACGATATTTGGTTGTAAGTATCCTAAGCAAAGAGCGTAACAAAAACGGATATGCTCCAACAACACCATATCCCTTTTGTGCCAGACCTCATCGCGAGAAATTATAAGCGATGCAATCACCTGTTGGTGAAGTTTCAACTCAATAATAAGCGTGTTCTTGAATAAGCATTCTTTGGCAAGGGGTTGGTAATGCTCTTTTAGCTGGTCGTTAGTGAGCTTTGTAATAGGCTCTGGGTGTTTTTGTTTTACAATGTGGTTTAAAAGATCAACAATCGGTGCACTTTTATCTTCCAAATCAACATCTGAAAATTTAACAAACTCCCCTGTCGATCTAATCCAAAGTGCTCCAACATCGTAGGCAACCAACTCTCTGGTTTGATGAATGATAAAATCGTAAAGTTCTTCTATCGTTTCTTTTTGTCTTGCAAGCTGCTCAATTTTTACAAGCGAGGCAAGATCTTTGGCAGAACGTACTAAATTAGCAACTTTATTTTCCATTCATCACTCAAAATTAGCGGTCACACTCATGCCAGGCCTTAGCTTCTTAGATTCGTTATGAATCTGGCCTTTAATTTTTATAGACTGACTCACCGGATCAATTTTTGCGCCGATGGTTGAAACTGTAGCCTTAAATGCCTCGTTAAGCTCAGCAACATGCACCATAAATTCTTGCCCTTCTTTCACACGTGTAATCCAATCAGACGGAACCAACAGCTCTATCTCTAAGGTTGAATCATCCAAAATGCTAAGTAGGGGATCTCCTTTTGCAACATACTCGTGAGGTTGGCGTGCAATTTCTTCTACCACACCTTCATATGGCGCTTTAATAGTGCAGTATTCAATTCTCTGCTCAAAGGCGTCGACTTCCGCCGCAGACTCTTCAGCTTTATATAACGCAACTTTATATTCAAGTTCACTGATGGAAGAAAGCTTATCAAGTCGAGTGTTCACACTTTTTCTGGCTAAATCAGCATTATGAACTGCTTTGGCTTTTTTTAGCTCTGCACGTTCCATTTCACAATCAAACTCTACGAGCTTATCACCCTTTTTAAAGCTTTGGCTTTCTTTGACATTAATTGCCGTAATAGCACCTGTCATTTTAGAAGAAATGGTAGCATGTGTTACCGGTTGTAATTGCCCCTTAATTTCACTATCAAACATTTCGCTTTCAGATGCTTCTTGTGCAACAGCAACCTGATAAGAAATGGCAAAAACACCCATTAATACAAGCCAAAGAGTTTTTACCATTTCCATTCCTTCACGTTCACTTCGTCCTCTATGAGTCCATCACCTAATAAGGTTTTATTTGGCTTAGTGATTGCTTGATAGTCATTAATATTTATAAGTACTTTGGCTAAAGTATCATCTTCAAGTGTTAAAAACGAGGCTTTAAATGCTTCCGATAACTTTTCAATGTTATCCTGATTTAAATCGACATCCACAATATCATACCCCGTAGATTGTAGCAGCCTACCAAATGCATTCTGAAAGTTGGCATAGGCTTGAAATTCTTGAAGCTTAGTGCTAACTGCTGAAGCTGCGGCTTTAATACGCTCCACTTCCATTTCCGCTTCATTTCTAGCAGAAATCTCAATTAACTTATTAATTTCACCATCAATATGACTAATCTGTTTGGCCTGATCTAACTTTTCCAAAGAATTACTATAATCTTTTGCTGCTAAATGCACTTGCGAAAGAATCGCAATTTGCAGTGCCATACGCTTTTGACGTGACAAATCTTCTTGTATTTCTGCTGCGTCAATTCGTTTTTCGTAAGTCAGAACATTCATTAAGTTAC
>CAYGPX010000150.1:0-4309 GCA_964351935.1 uncultured Rickettsiales bacterium
TCACATCCAGAGCCGTACCTGCTAGGCTTTTGGCAAATTCTAACATTTCACCTTCAAACATAAACGGCACCAATGCCGCATCGGTAGGCACAATATTCAAGCCAAACTGTTTTGCCACATCATAGCCAAAGCCTGTTGCACCCATTTTAGGGATAGACTTTCCACCGGATGCAATCACGAGCGATTCACACACATATTCACCCTTATTACTTTCAAGCAAAAAGCTACCTTCATTATTTTTGCTAACGTTGTGAATGCTTGTTTCAAGCAGAAGCTTCACACCCGCATCCGCGCATTCTTGCAAAAGCATATCAATAATCTGTTGCGATGAATCGTCGCAAAACAACTGTCCCAAGGTTTTTTCGTGATAAGTAATACCGTGTTTTTCTACCAGCGTAATAAAATCGCGCTGCGTATAGCGTTTCAGTGCCGAGATACAAAATTTAGGATTTTGCGAAATATAATTAGCAGGGCTAGCATGTAAATTGGTAAAGTTACAACGCCCACCGCCAGAAATACGGATTTTTTCTGCAGGTTTTTTCGCATGATCGAGCAACAGCACCGAGCGACCACGTTTGCCTGCTTCAATAGCGCACATTAATCCCGCAGCGCCAGCACCAATAATCACCACATCATTATGTTTTTCGGAAATCATTTTTAAATTCTCATTAATCGAGCGCGAGCAAGCTCATAAATCCAATCAAACTGCCCATCGCAACCAACGTGGTGCTGATGATAATCGAAGCCATTAAAGGCGCATGCGCATTAAACTGTCGTGCTAAAATATAAGACGAAGCCGCCACAGGCAGTGCCGCATAAATAATCGCGACATCGCGCGCCATGCCTTCCACTCCAAATAGCATACAGCTTAAAAAGATGAGAAACGGATTCACTACCAGTTTCATCACACATGCCACGGAAATGTTGCGTTTAGAGGATGTAATTGCATTAATATCAATGCCCGCACCTACCGTCAAAAGCCCAAGCGCAGAGGCGGCACTTGCGAAGAAAACAATCATCTGCTCGCCATAAAAAAGCGGGATATTTAGCAAATTCACAACTAACCCACCTATCGAGCCAATAATCAATGGATTGGTGATAATCGACTTTACCACCTTCATCACGTTAAATTCAGATTCTGCGGCATAATGCGTCATCACTGCTACTGTCAACGCGTTGGTGACGGGGATGGAAAGCGCGATAATAATGGCATAAATCACCATACCCTCACTGCCAAACAGCGAGAGAATTATCGGGATGCCAATATAGTTATTAAAACGGATGGTGCCTTGATAGAACGAAGCAAAACGCTTGCCATCTAGCTTCAACCAACCATATTGCAAGATAAACGCAACGGATGAGGTCAGCAACAAGCCAACCGTGGTCGCACCCAAAATGCCACCCACATTATCTATTGCATTAAAATTAGCCTTTAAGATACTAATAAAGAACAAAGAAGGGAGAAATACATAATAAGTGATACGTTCCGCAAGCGGCCAAAACGCATCACCGGGCATATGGATGCGCTTGAAGAAATAGCCAATCCAAATCAACCCAACAACGGGGATAGCAGCTTGAAAAACGCTTTCCACTTACGCCACCTTCACAAGCGCGTGCTTCTTCTTGCCTGATGAGAGTTTAATCACCCCATCATCATTCAAATGCGCGATACCGATGCTATCTTCAGCATCGTTGATTTTAGCATCATTCACCTTTGCGCCACCACCTTTAACTAAACGACGCGCCTCACCACCTGATTCGCACAATCCCGCCATTTGCAAAAGCTTGAAGGCTGGGATGCCGCTTTCAAGTTCTGACTTGGCGATCTCCACCACAGGCAGAGAAACAACCACACCCCCTTGTTCACACACTGTTTTGGCAGTGGCTTCTGCTTCTTTTGCTGCGGCCTCGCCATGACAAAGCGTTGTGGCTGCCGTTGCAAGGATGATTTTCTTCTCGTTAATGAACGCGCCAGATTCTTTGCCACTATTCCACGCCGCTTCCCATGCTTCAATTTGCTCGATTGGCTCGTCGGTAAAGAGCTTCATAAAACGCCACACATCGGCATCTTCCACATTGCGCCAGAACTGCCAGTAATCATAAGGCGAATAGCGATCTGCGGTCAGCCACACCGCACCATCAGCGGTTTTGCCCATCTTCGCACCGCTTGCGGTGGTGATGAGTGGTGTGGTGAGGCCGTATAAATAAGGGTAATAAGTGAAGTATTCAACTTGCCCTCTATGTGTATGCTGCTCTCTAACGAAAATATCGCCAAGTTCAGGAAAATTTTCCTTTACCCACTCGGAAGTTACATATCCAGATTCTGGAAGTGGTGTAAACTTTTTATTTTTTTCTAACGAAAGATCAACTTTCCGTTCATTAATTTTTCGTCCCAATTCTACTCCATTCACAATATTACCCCACTGGTCAGAACCACCAATTTGAACGCAACAGCCATATTCCTGATTTAATTTTACAAAGTCATAAGCCTGCATAACCATATACATAAACTCTTTGAGCGAAAGATGACTTTCTCTTTCAAGGCGAAGCTTTACACTATCGTAGGTCAGCATTCGATTGACTGAAAAATGCGCCGCCGTTTCGAAAATTTTATCTTTGAATTCGGCAAACCAATCATCGTTATCTACTAGCAATGCATCCGTAGGTCCGTCTCCAAATTTAATATCAAATTGTTCAAAAACTTTTCTAATACCTTCTTTGTTAACTTTAATCTGCAACTCACCTAAGATAGGGCGCGTGGCATCCTTGCCCGAAGGGTCACCCACCTTAGTAGTTGCACCGCCCAAAAGCACAATCGGCTTATTGCCCGTTTGTTGCAAACGGCGGATGAGCATAATTTGCACCAGCGAGCCAACATGCAGCGAAGGTGCTGTGCAATCAAAGCCAATATAGGCCACGGTTGGCGCATCATTAGCGAATAATTTACGCAAGCCTTCTTTGTCGGTACTATCATTATAGTAGCCGCGCTGTTCAACGATTTCTAAAAAATTTTGTTTGCTCATGGTGCTTCTTTCTCGGCATTCATATTTTATGGCTTCTAACTACCACCTCTGCCGATGGCTGCCAAGTTTTTTTGTCATACAGGTGCTTTAACCACTCTTTATCCTTTTCATCGGCGCGGGAATCTATTATGCATAGAGTACCCAATACGTTGAAAGAAATTATAAGGAAGATTGAGTTATGAAACAGCCAGTTAATGTTGCCGTCACAGGTGCTGCAGGTCAAATCGGTTATGCATTGCTTTTCCGCATCGCTTCAGGCGATATGCTCGGGAAAGACCAACCCGTCAACCTTCACTTGCTAGAAATCACTCCTGCTCTGCCTGCATTGCAAGGTGTGGTGATGGAACTGAATGACTGTGCGTTTCCTTTACTCAACAAAGTTGTGACCACTGACGATGCTAATGTTGCATTCAATAAAGTGGATTATGCATTGCTAGTTGGCTCACGTCCTCGCGGCCCCGGCATGGAGCGCAAAGATTTGCTAGAAGCCAATGGCTCTATCTTTGGCCCACAAGGCAAGGCACTCAATGCGCATGCAAGCCGCGATGTGAAAGTGTTGGTAGTGGGCAACCCTGCAAACACCAACTCGCTCATTGCTCAGCAAAACGCACCTGATTTAGACCCTAAATGCTTCACCGCTATGGTGCGTTTGGATCATAACCGCGCCATCAGCCAACTTGCTGAAAAAACCGGTGTACATTCTACGGATGTAAAAAATGTGATTATTTGGGGCAACCACAGCTCAACCCAATATCCTGATATTCACCACGCTAGCGTTAAAGGCGCTAAGGCTATCGATATAGTGGATAGCAAATGGTATGAAAACACCTTCATTCCTGAAGTCCAACAACGTGGCGCGGCCATCATTAAAGCGCGCGGCGCATCTTCAGCTGCAAGTGCTGCAAGTGCTGCGATTGATCATATGCGTAGCTGGGCACTTGGCACAGCTGCGGGCGAGTTTATCTCTATGGGCATCCCTTCTGATGGCTCCTATGGTATTGAAGAGGGAGTGATTTACGGCTACCCAGTTACCTGTAAAAATGGTAAATACAGTATCGTGCAAGGGCTCGAGATCAACGAATTTTCACGCGCTCGTATGGATGCGACCCATAATGAACTGCGTGAAGAGCGCGAAGCGGTAGAGCATATGTTTGCAAGTAGCCAATAATAAGGCACAGCAGCGCCAAGCTAGTATAAAAAACTAATGCAAAGCATGAAGCTTGCTGGTATAGTGACTTTTATATCGCATAATGCGAAAAGTACAGGAACAAAGCCGTGCGTATTTT
>CAYGPX010000151.1:0-4303 GCA_964351935.1 uncultured Rickettsiales bacterium
GGAATACTAACTGCGGGTGTATCTCGTTTTGCTGCAGGTAAAAATGCTGCATCATTTGCAGATAGTTTGATAATAAAAGAGCTTGATAATCCTACTAATAAAAAAGGAATAAATGCTCAAGAAGTTGAAAAAGAGCAGGCTGTATCTAAACAAAATGCGGAAGCGATTCTTTCAAAAGTAGAAGAAAAAAAGCCTGAAGCAGTTTCTTTTGCCGATAAGTTTAGCAGCACCAAAAAAACACCTGCTGAAATTATTGCAGAGAGAAAAACAACTTCTGATTTGACGCATGCAGAGCGGGTGCTCGAGCAAAAAAATGCTCCTACTGTTTTGCAGCAAATGGCATAATTTTTCTGCATCTTATAAAGCCACGTGTTTTGTGTCTACTTCCAAAAAATTTGAGCTTATTTCTTCTTGCTGTTGTGAGTGAATCGCGCTACTTGTGTAGATGTAACTAAAACTAAAAATACTGGAGCACACATGCGTAAGCTATTTATCTGCTGGAGCCTTTTTTTCTCATTCATATTGCCTATATCTGTGCAAGCGGCACCAGAAAAATTTGTGCTGGATAAAGAACATACCACCATTTTATTTTTTATAAACCACCTTGGGTTTTCAGATAAACTGGGAACATTTGACGACTATGATGGTTATTTTATCTTTGATGAAGAAAAACCTGAAGAAAGTATGGTTGAGGTCACCATTCGTCCTGCAGGGATAGATACGGATAGCAAAGCGCTCGATGAAAAATTGCAAAATAAAGATTGGTTTAACACAGACCAATATCCTGAAATCCACTTTAAAAGCTCGCAGATTGAAGTTACCGGAGAGAATACAGCAAATGTTAGAGGGTGGCTAACAATGTTGGGTGTTAAGAAATCAGTCGTCTTGCAAGTGACGTTTAACAAGGCGGGTAAGGTGCATTTTGCTAACAGATATGTGGCGGGATTTAGTGCTAGAACCGAAATTAATCGTTCTGATTTTGGCTTGAATAATAGTGTACCATTTGTTGGAGAGAATGTAAGAATTTTGATTGAAGCAGAAGGTATTAAAGAGGAAAAGGAATAATGCTGTTGCGCCAAGCAGTTGTAGCGCTTGCTTTTGTTTTTATGCCGTTAGTGGCATCTGCAGAGCCTAGCATTCCTCACTTTAAAACTGTAGCACAAGAAAGTAGTATATCCTTTGAAGTCATGTGGGATGGTGAAGTACTTTCAGGCAGTTTTAAGAAGTTTGATATTGATATTGCTTTTGATCCTGCAAGGCTTGAACAAAGTAGCGCGGATGTAATTATTTATATCGACAGTGTGTCGGTCGCAAATAGTGATGCTCAGGCAACTTTGCCAGAAAAAGACTGGTTTCATAGCGAGCTATTTCCAATCGCTAAATTTCATACGACAAACTTTAAGTTAATTGAAGAAAAACGCTATCAAGCACATGGCGAGCTAACACTTAAAGGGCAAACCGTGCCTGTTACACTTATGTTTATGCTGGAGGATTTTAGCCCTTCTAAAGCGGTGATAACTGGTGCCACTGTCTTAAACCGCACTAATTTTGGTGTAGGCTGGAAAAATACGGAGTCGGTAAGCGATAAAGTAACGGTGAATGTGTCATTAATAGCAACACCGTGAAAAGAGTGGTTATGCGATGCAAGAATTAATAGCTCTTTTTCTTTCTGCCTTTTTTGCTGCAACATTATTGCCTGTGCAATCTGAGTTTATACTGGCGGCACTTCGGTCTGCCGGAGAGCATTCGGCGCTTATGTTATTGAGTGTTGTGACTGTGGGGAATGTTCTGGGTGCGATTGTTAACTTGCTGCTGGGGCGATACTTAATTCACTTTAAAGACAGAAAGTGGTTTCCCATAAAAGAAAAAGCAATCGCCAAGGCAACTCGTTTTTATCAAAAATGGGGTGTATGGTCGCTGTTGTTGGCGTGGATGCCGATTATAGGCGATCCGCTCACCTTTATTGCAGGTGTGCTCCGTGTCAGGTTTTTAATATTTCTAATATTAGTAACGGTTGGTAAAGCGGGTCGCTATGCCGTTGTTTTATGGCTCGTGCCGGTGGGGTAGTCCTTCGTTAAGGGTAGAGGCGCTCCAGATTCCATTCACCCATGCCTTGGCGGCTATAAACCAGACGCGTATGGAGGCGGTGAGGCTGGTCTTTCCAAAACTCAATACGCTCTGGCACTACACGGTAGCCAGACCAAAAAGGTGGGCGAGGGATGGTTTGCCCTTCAAATTGCTCGGTAATATCCTTTACGCGTTCAACCAGCGCCATTTCATGTTCCATGGGGTGTGATTGTTTAGAGGCCCACGCGCCAATTTGGCTGCCACGTTCTCGGCTGGCAAAATAGTCATCCCCTTCTTTTTGACTTACTTTTTCTACTGCCCCTTCAATACGTATTTGTTTGCCAAGAGCTGGCCAATAAAAACATAAAGAGGCATAAGGCGTGTTGTTTAGTTCTTTGCCTTTTCGGCTTTGCATGTTTGTAAAGAAACAAAAGCCTCTTTCGTCGTGCGATTTTAAAAGGACGATACGCAAAGAAGGTTTGCCCTCTTCAGATACGGTTGCAAGTGCCATAGTGGTGTGATCGGCAATATCTTTATGGTTCTTTGCTTCTAAAAACCACTCATCAAAAAGTGCAAAAGGGGAAGGGGACATTGTATCAGTCATAAAACACACATAAAGAATTAAGATATATTTCTATTGATAGAAGGTTTGTAAAAATTTATCCACTAACAATAGATGAATTTTTTTTAATCTACTAAAGGATAAGTCATTCTTGCAATGGAAGAAAAAAGATTGTATCTAAAGTGCGGTGAGAATAGGGCTTCGCCGATTTTGATTAAGCTAGAGTAGAGATTATGGGACAAAAAAACAGTGCGGACAAGCGTCCGCTTTCACCACATTTGACCATTTATAAACCGCAAATTACGTCGGTACTTTCTATTACGCACCGTTTAACAGGGCTTGCACTATTTGCAGGCGTTCTGTTGCTTGCGTGGTGGGTGGTGTTGAAGGTATATGGCTGTGACAGTTGTGTTACTAAACTTTCTTCGCATCCGATTGTGCATCCAGTCCTAATTTTATTTTCGATGGCCTTTTATTATCACCTGCTAAACGGCATTCGTCATTTGTTTTGGGATGCAGGAAAAGGCTATGAAATTAATACGGCTGCGCGCTCAGGTTGGGCGGTGCTGATTGGTACGGTTGTGCTAACGGTGGGCAGCTGGTTTTTATCTTACTATTTATAGACGTATATAAAGGCATCGAGAATTATGAGTTTACGTACACCTCTTTCAAAAGCGCGCGGTCTTGGCTCAGCCAAGGAAGGCTTGCATCACTGGTTGGCACAGCGTGTGTCTGCGGTAGCATTGTTGCTGCTATCAATCTGGTTTATTACGGCACTACTTTCAGCCTCGTCGCAAGGGCGTGATATTGTAGAGTTGGTTAGTAATCCCCTACATGCAGTTGCTTTTGTGCTATTTTTAGGCACAGCACTCTATCATGGTGCACTTGGTGTGCAGGTGGTGATTGAAGACTATGTGCACTGCGAATGTGCCAAAAACTTTTTGCTAATTGCTGTAAAGTTCGTTGCCATTGTTACTGCTGTAGCAGCGATTTTAGCAATTTTAACCTTTCATGTGAATGGTGCTCAAAAGCATAAGCGTGGTTACGGTGAGCGCCCTTGTGCCGCTTCGCAATCGGCTGATTGTCATAAGAAGCCATGCGATAGCGCAAAGCCATGCCATGGTGAAAAGAAACATTATGGTAAAAAACACTGGAATAAAATGAAGCGTGAGCAAGGTATAACAGAAGAAATGCCTGCGGTTGCTCCGTTAGAAGAAGATGCACAAACTGCTGCGCCTGAAGTAGCTAACTAGCCAGAAAATAAGAGAGAGTACGAGTAATGGTGAAAGAATCTTATAATATAATCGATCATGAGTATGATGTTGTAGTTGTCGGTGCTGGTGGTGCTGGTTTACGTGCAACATTTGGTATGGCGCAGGCGGGTTTGTCTACGGCTTGTATTTCAAAAGTATTCCCTACACGTAGCCACACGGTTGCTGCGCAAGGTGGTATTTCTGCTGCTCTTGGTAACATGAGTGAAGATGATTGGCGCTGGCACATGTACGATACCATTAAAGGGTCGGACTGGTTGGGCGACCAAGATGCTATTGAATATATGTGCAAAAACGCTCCTGCTGCTATTTTAGAGCTTGAGCAATATGGTGTGCCGTTTTCGCGTACAAAAGAAGGAAAGATTTACCAGCGTCCATTCGGTGGTATGACCACGCATTATGG
>CAYGPX010000152.1:0-4297 GCA_964351935.1 uncultured Rickettsiales bacterium
CGCTGAGTCAAAATATCCTGAGGCATTTGTAGCGGAGTTATTCAGCCTACAGCCTTCTGAAACCAGCTCTGCATACCGTATGAGTGATGGTGGATATGTGATTGGGCGTATTGACCATATAAGTCAAACAGAAAACACACGCCAAGAGGATCCAGATGGTTTTGCTGTGGTTGAGCAAGAACTTAAAGATAGCTTCAGCAACGAATTGATGGAGCAATATATTAAGTATCTTGAGACGTTATATACGGTTGATATTAATCATGAAGCTATCGCGCCGAGCAGTGAGTAATGCAACTTTTTCCATCGCCTGAAGTATTTGAAGAAACGTATGGTAGCACTTCAGCTCAGCTATTGTGGGCTCGGCTTTCTGCTGATATGGAAACGCCCGTTTCAGCGGCTACCAAGCTGGATGATGGTCAATTCTTGGCGTTGTTTGAATCCGTTGAAGGCGGTCAAACGCGTGCGCGTTATTCGTTCATCGCGCTTGAGCCAGAGCTTATTTGGCGAAGTGTGTATGGCAAGGCGGAAATAAACCGCAACCCATCTTCGGGTGATGTATTTGAGCCTTGTGGCCATAGTGGTGTGTTCGATTCACTCCGTGCATTGATGCATGAAACTTCACTAGAAATTCCTGCTGAACTTCCACCTATGGCTTATGGGCTATTTGGTTATATGTCGTACGATATGGTGCGTCATATGGAAGAACTCCCTAAAAAAAATCAGGATAATATTGGTATTGCCGATAGTGTTTATGTGCGCCCAAATGTGGTGGTAGTGTTTGATGCTGCCAAGGATGAAATGCTGGTGATTGCGGCTTCTCGCAAAGAAAAAGGGCTTGATGCACAATCTGCGCGACAAAAAGCAGAAGATAAAATTAAGGCGGTGCTTAAAAAGCTTGATAAGCCTGCTAAAAAGCATAGCTATTTACTGGTGGACAAAGAAGAATCTTCTGTAGAGCCAGTTGCTAATATGCCGCGTGAAGATTTTTATAGCATGGTAAAAAAAGCAAAGGAATATATCCTCGCAGGGGATATATTTCAGGTGGTGCTATCTCAGCGCTTTACGCTTGGTTTTGAACAAAGCCCTATGGCGCTTTACCGTACGCTAAGGCGTTTAAACCCATCGCCATTTTCATTTTATATGAATGTGGATGGTGCGGCATTGGTTGGCTCTAGCCCTGAAATTTTGGTGCGACTAAAGGAAGGAAAGGTGACGATTCGGCCAATTGCCGGCACGCGCAAGCGAGGCAAAGATGCTGCTGAAGATAAAGCGTTGGCAGAAGATTTGCTCGCCGATAGCAAAGAAACAGCAGAACATTTGATGCTGCTTGATTTAGGACGTAACGATGTGGGGCGTGTGGCAAAGATGGGCTCGGTTAAAGTGACCTCGCAAATGGATATTGAATATTATTCACACGTGATGCATATCGTATCGAATGTGGAAGGTGAAATTACGCCGGATAAAGACGCACTTGATGCGCTAATTGCCGGTTTTCCAGCGGGAACGGTTTCTGGTGCACCAAAAATTCGTGCGATGGAAATTATTGAAGAATTAGAGCCAGAACGTCGTAGTTTTTATGCAGGCTGTGTGGGATATTTTTCAGCAAATGGTGATATGGATAGTTGCATTAGCTTGCGTACCGGTTTGGTAAAGGATAAAAAACTATATGTACAAGCAGGCGGTGGCATTGTTGTTGATAGTACTGAAGAAGGTGAATATCAGGAAAGTTGCAACAAAGCTGGTGCGTTGCTGCAAGCAGCACGTGAAGCGTCCAAGTTTGAATAGAGTGTAAAAAAATGCTGCTACTTATCGATAATTACGATAGCTTTACTTATAATTTGCTCCATTATCTTAGTGAGTTGGGAGCAGAAGTTGAAGTGGTGCGAAATGACGCCACCTCAGCTGCTGAAATTGCTAAGCGTAAGGAAGTGAAAGGCATAGTGCTATCTCCGGGGCCTTGTACCCCTAATGAGGCAGGTATCTGTTTGGATGTTATCAAAGAATTTGCAGGTGTTCTGCCAATTTTTGGCGTTTGCCTTGGACATCAGAGTATAGGGCAGGCATTTGGTGGAAAAGTTATTCGTGCTCCGCAGCCAATTCATGGCAAAGTAAGTCGAGTAGTGCATCATGCTAAAGGTGTGTTTAAAGGTTTGCCATCGCCATTTGAGGCAACACGTTATCACTCACTTATTGTAGAAAAACAAACTCTGCCTGATTGCCTTGAAATTACCGCAGAAACAGAAGATGGATTAATTATGGGGTTGCAGCACAAAACGCTTGAGGTGCATGGGGTGCAATTTCACCCTGAAAGCATTGCCTCGCAGCACGGGCATGCAATACTTAAAAACTTTTTGGAGGTATGCCAATGAGTAATGAACTAACAGAATGTATTGATAAGTTGGTAAATCATAAGCACCTTACGCAGGAAGAATCGGCGCGGGCGTTTCAAATTATGATGATGGGCGGAGCAACGCCAGCGCAAATTGCAGCATTGTTAATTGGCCTGCGTTTTAATATAGAAACAGTAGATGAAATTACCGGTGCAGCTCAGGCAATGCGCGTAAAATGCCTAAAGCTTAAAACCAATAAGCCGGTGCTGGATACCTGTGGTACTGGTGGTGATGCTAAGGGTACGCTCAATATTTCAACAGCCGTAGCGTTTGTGGTGGCGGCCTTGGGTGTGCCTGTGGCAAAACATGGCAATCGGGCGATTTCGTCGCGCTCAGGCTCAGCAGATGTGTTACGAGAATTGGGCGTGAACATTGAAGCCAGCAAAGAGACAATGGAAAAAGCGCTGGATGAAACCAATATTTGCTTTTTGATGGCACCAAGATTTCATACGGCGATGCGTCATGTGGCACCAGTCAGGCAAGAGTTGGGTGTGCGTACAATTTTTAATATTTTAGGGCCTCTGGTAAACCCTGCTGAAGCTAAGTTTCAGTTAATTGGGGTCTATCATGATCGTTTGCTTGAGCCAATGGCTGAAGTTTTGAAAAGATTGGGATCAGAGCATGCATGGGTAGTACATGGCAGTGATGGTATGGATGAGCTTACCACAACAGGTGTAACGCACGTGGCTGAGCTAAAAGATGGTGAAATTAGACGATTTGACGTTTACCCCGAGCAAGTGGGGCTGCATGCAACAATGGGTGCTGCTTTAGAAGGTGGTTCAGCACATCATAATGCGATTGAGATGAATAAATTGCTCGGTGGTGTCGGTAATGCTGAGTATCGTGATATTGTGGCGCTGAATGCTGGAGCAAGCCTTTATATTGCAGGAAAAGCAGAAAATTTACGTGATGGTGTGCAGCAGGCGCTAGAAGTGCTTGCAACCGATAAACCACAACAAATATTGAGAAATCTGGTAAAAATTTCAAATGAGTGATGTATTAGAAAAAATTATCGCTGATAAGCGCTCACATGTTGCTTCACAGAAAGCAAAAGTGACGGAAGGTGCATTGCATGCAAGACTATCAAGCATTGCGCCTAGTCGTGGGTTTTTGGCGTCGCTACGTCGAAAAGTGGATGCGGGTGAAAACGCATTGATTGCTGAAATTAAAAAAGCATCGCCTAGCAAGGGGCTTATTCGAGCTGATTTTAACCCGGCAACGCTTGCTAAAAGCTATGAAGCGGGAGGTGCTGCGTGTCTTTCAGTGTTGACGGATAAGCCTTATTTTCAAGGTGAAGATATCTATCTTGAACAGGCGAGGGAAGCGGTTTTGCTGCCTGTACTGCGCAAGGATTTTATGATTGATGCCTATCAGATTGTGGAATCACGCGCGATGGGTGCAGATTGCATTTTGTTGATTATGGCAGCACTCTCAGATAATCAAGCGGTAGAGCTTGAGGCTGCCGCACGCGATCTTGCAATGGATGTGTTAGTGGAAGTGCATAATGAAGCGGAAGCTGAGCGGTCTCTTTCACTATTGAAAAGCCCATTGTTTGGCATTAACAATCGTAATCTAAAAACATTAGAAGTAGATTTAGCCACCACCGAAGCGCTAAAGGCGATGGCACCTGTTGGCTATACATGCGTTTCTGAAAGTGGTATAAAAACTTATGAAGACATTGAGCGAATGAACAAAGTGGGTGTGCATGTATTCTTGGTGGGTGAGTCGCTAATGCTGCAAAAAGATGTGACTGTTGCAACAAAATCGCTTTTGGGAAAAGGTTAAGAAATTATGGAATTGGGGCATTTTCATATACCATTTATTGATCTTTTTGCCCTCATTTGGTTCTTGGTGGTTTGGTTTTCTTACTCATTTTTTGCAGGCCTGAGACATGAGGGGCGTCATAA
>CAYGPX010000153.1:0-4296 GCA_964351935.1 uncultured Rickettsiales bacterium
CCAGAAGATAGTGTTGGTGATATAGAAATTTTCTGTGCGCGACAGACCGATGCAACTTAGCATTTGATCAAGCAATTGACCGCTTGCACCACAGAATGGAATACCACTTCTATCCTCATCTGCACCGGGTGCTTCTCCAATCAGCATAATTTTAGCCTTAGGGTTGCCGTCAGCAAAAACAGTATGCTGTGCAGTCTTTCGAATAGATAGGCCGTGGAACGCATTTACAGCTTCTTTTAGCGCCTCAAGCGAAGTGCACTTATCTGCGAGGGCTTTTGCCTCTATTAGCCCTTGAGAAGGAGCTGGTGTGGTTGCAGCAGGTTTAGTTGTCAAAGAGCCTGTAACAGAGGCTATGTTCTGACGGTTGGCTTCTTTTGGAAGCGATGGTGCTTGGTTTGCTACTGGGGTTTTCACTCTTGTAGTTGGCACTGTCTCAATGGCCTCATCCACGCCAGCTTCATGATACCACTGCAAGGTGGCGCGAATATCTTTTAAAGGCTGTGTCATAACTTATATTGCTCTCTATATTGGCTAGGGGTGCAATCCACCAGCTGCTTAAATACACGGTTAAAGGAAGCGATGCTATTAAAGCCGACATCAAATGCAATATTGGTAATTTGTGAGTTACTGTTGCAAAGTAGCTCTTTAGCTTCTTGTGTACGGTATTCATTAATAAAATCAGTAACACTTTTTTGGAAGCGTAAATTGATAATGCGAGATAATTGGTGCTCACTTACGCCTAGCTTGTCGGCAAACTGGTTGCGACCAAACCCCATTTCAAGAAATACCTTGTCGTTTTCCATCAGTGAAATAATCTGCGTTGCAATTTTCTTTTCATCCTCACGCAAGGGCATGCGGTGATAGCTGACTTGAAATGCTTCATCAACTGCAAAAGCTTCAGAGTAAACCCTGAACAATGACGTGAGTACCAAATATACAAAGGTGAGTTTAATGAGCACTTTTGCAAATAAGTAAGCGTCACCACCTACCCATTCAGCAGCGTTACCAAGCTCTAGTGCAAATAAGTAGATGTTTAAGGAAATAATCGCGATAATTAACCAGTATTTATGTGAGCGATTGGTGGGGTTCATATCAAGATGCCATGACATGCGTGCGAGTGTTGCTGTAATCAGCATCATTACTAATCCACCCGTTATAACATAAGAAATCTTAAGGAAAATGTCGCTTTGTATGCAGATATCGATGCTCAGGCATACGTCGTTATTATTCCATATGCCAAAGATGGCAGGAAATGCTACTAAAAACGGTATAATTAATACAGACCAGTAGTAAACAGGAGGAATTCTATTCAGAAAGAATTGCATAATAAGTAAGTAGCTTAGTACACAAAGAAGTGATTCAGATAGAGTAAACAAATGTACGATGTAGTCGGAAGGTGAGTGTGTATAAAATGCAGGCACCATTGGAGCAACTAAACTAGCTGCAAGTGCAGCAAAAAATAGTATCGGAATAATAATCAAAGTGGGATGCTGGGTAGTGGCGAGCAGATAGAAAAACACCAGTATACAGGGCGCAAGCGCTACCATATGCAGGGACTGCGTTAGTGTTAATAAAATGGACTGGTGGTCCATAGCTTCCTCTGTTGTTGGTGCTAAAAGCTATTTTTCAGGTGGGTTATCCATCAGCTTTTTTAATTCAGGGTGATCTTCTATCAATTGTTTTAAACGCTCTTCAACAAAATAGCGCATAAAATTGATTTCGCCGGGCTTAATATTGTCTAAATTATTAAGAATATCAGCGATAATAATCAGCGCTTGTTGTTCTTCACCGCGTTGTTCGTAAATAAAAGCAGGCATTTGTTTAGCCCAAAGCGGGATATCATCGCGTGGTGTAGAGGCAAGTTTCTTTGCAAGGGAGAGCGCCCAGTCTTTATCATTAAGCTTATTGTTGGCGAGATAAACTGCCTGTCCCATCCACCACCATTTATTATAGAGATCTTTCTCTGAGTGTTCTTCTAAATATTTTGCGACGTATTTTACGTCGGGCGTATTCTGTGTTTGGCTATAATAGTAAGCGGCCATTGCCGGTACAAAATTTGATTTTGAATCTAGCGAGTCAAGCAGCTTGAACCAGTGATATAATTTTTCGTAATTATATTCCTTTAAAGCAGTAAAGCGTCCGAATGTGTCGCCTGCGTTCTGAATTTTTAGCGCTTGAGTTCTAAAATAGAATGCTTCATCACCAAATGCGAGCGCTTTCACTGCAAGAGGGCTTGGAACAGGAGGAACGATGCCCATATCAGGGATAATATGCTCTGTTTTTGTCCATAAACCAACTTGTGCTAGCAAGAACAGGTAAAGCAGTAAATCACTTTTGTGAAAAGAGAAGCGTTTTAGAGCCATGATAACTTACTAAAATTGTTTACGTTTTAAGTCAAACACTGCCATTAAAAGCAGTAGTGGAATATAAACGACGGATTGCATCATAAATACCCATAAGTCGCTATATTCGGCAATGCCGTAGAGTAACCACTTACTTTGTGCATATTGATCAAGGCGAGGTACAACCACTGATATTGCTTTAAGTATTCCTTCCATCAGCTTTCCGCCAAAACCATTGCCCATTAGGGAGGCGGGATTGTTAATAGCGGCAATAAAGAACCCCATCAGGCGACTGATAAGATAAAAACAGGCGCATCCCATCACGGCACTTACAGCGCTGCGTAAAATAAGTGCGGATAAGAGTGCAAATGCTACCATTATCGCAGCTTCAAGTATCAGGCTTCCACCCCAAGCCACTAAACCAATCAGGTTTGGCTTAAGCATCAAGGCCATGAGTGCGAGTAGAGGTAAAATGGCAAGTAGCGCTAAAATAAAAAAGCCGAACCAATAGCCCATAATAAATTGACTGCGCGAGAGTGGCTTGGAGAGAATGGATTCGATTTCTCGATTCTCAAATGAGCGCCTGATGTGAAAGCAGATAAAGAGAGTGAGTCCCGAAATAAGAATAATCCGCCCTGTTCCAGCAAAATAGGTGAGGGTAGTTTGCTCTGGCTCTACTAACGCAGTGCTTCCCATAAATACGGAAAGCCCATATGCCATCAATAACATAATAAGAAGGCCGATAAATAGCCAATCACGACGGGCAGTTAATAAAGTGTAACGCAGGATGGGTAGCATAGAGACTCCTGATAGTTATGCTCTGTTCGTTTTAAGTGCCTTA
Source organism: uncultured Rickettsiales bacterium (assembly GCA_964351935.1). Lineage (GTDB taxonomy): Bacteria > Pseudomonadota > Alphaproteobacteria > Rickettsiales > CAYGPX01 > CAYGPX01. The sequence continues at coordinate 3,184 of CAYGPX010000153.1, forward strand.
TATGCGCCGTTAGTTTGCAGCGATAAGACAAAATTATTATCTCTTCTGCTTGAGGGCAGCAATATCAGTTATATTGTCTTGTTTATGACAAGAGTTATCTAAAAAGTCAAAGGTCTCGATTCGCGTGTAAAGGTTTTATAAAAATCACGATCAGCTTTTTCAACAAAACCTCGAGATGGCACAATGGTCGCTTTAATAAAAATGACCGTCTCAACCACGTCGGTAGTTTTTTCAACGCTTTTGAAAGCATTGCCAAGAATTGGAATGCGACTGAAGCCAGGCACGCCAACATCGGTGTTAATAGAGCGTTCTTCCATTAACCCGCCAATCACCATCACTTGGCCACTATGAATTTTCAGTACAGAATCCATTTCTCTTACTTCAATAATGGGAACTTCACTCGTGATTGTGGAGGTTGGGTCAATCTGCTGAGCAGAGAGCGTTACCCCAGGATCTTCCACTCTGGATGTGATGCGCGAGAGTGTTGGGCGTATATTCATAGTAATTTCCTGTGAATCCATATCGATGGAAGGTTGCAAGGAAAGAATTACACCAATCGGCACAGTGTTTAGCGTACTGGTAACGGTAGAAGTAACATCCGTTACGCCAGCGCCGTCTGTATCCTCTTGGCGTTCTACTTCAATGGTGAAATAGACGTCATTCTCAGCAAAGGTAAGCACCGCTTGTTGATTATTCATAGCATGTAAGCGAGGGCTTGAGATCGTACGTGTTGTACCAAACACTTCTGTAAATTGCACTGCTGAAGTAAGACTTCCACCACTGCCAAGCAGTGAAAGTGTTACAAAATCACCATCGGTATTAATACTGGCATCAAAATTAGCATCGGCTGTCAGGTTGCTTTTGCTATTTACTAGATCCCAATTGATACCTGAGCGATATTCTTTATTAAGGTTTACTTCAACAATCTTAGCCTCAATAAGCACTTGTGCAGAGATGGCCTCACGCACTCTTTTTAGGTACTCGGCAAGATTGCGATGTTGTTTTTCAGTCGCCCTGACCGAGATAACACCAGCCTGACGATTGATGGTGAAGCCCGCGCTTGAGATGCTTGCGGAAGCGGAGCTTCCTACGGCTGCGCCATCAGTACCAGTG
>CAYGPX010000154.1:0-4248 GCA_964351935.1 uncultured Rickettsiales bacterium
GGCTACAATACCGCCAACCAGTTGCTTCTGCCTTTGATGGCTTCAGAAGCCGGAATGATGCTTTAGTAAAAACGTATTTTACATAAAACGAGCGCCTGTTGAGCTAAAAGTACCAGTGCTTAGCATGCATTGTTCCAAATTAGTTGGTTCTAATTTTAATACAAAAAGTTGAATAGTTAATTTATTAACAACCCACGTCTCTTTATTCTAGTTTTTCTTAAAGAAGCTGCTATAGAGCCTTTCAAAGCGGCGCTTTCATTTGTTGCCATTCCTTCAAACACACAGTAGACTAGTCTACAGAACAGAAAAAACTGTTCTGGGGCTTAGTAACCTCTGACTAACGGCGGTAGGCATCACCGTGATGATGTCGCTTTCCTGTCCATGTGGCCGGAGGGCGGCAATGCATGTCCAATGCCTTGCGGCTAAAGATTGTCGCGCGTGTTCCGTTGGTCCACGTTACTAACCTCCGGTCATCAAGAAAGTTGTTTAGCTTGCTAAAGCACCAACTTATTGGTGGCCGTTTTGTTTTAACAAACAAGCGAGGTGTTTAGTATGGTGCAGCGGCTTCTTCCTATAGTGTTTAGTCTATTAGCAGGGCTTATTTTTGCAGCCGAAATCTTTGGGATGGGATGGCTAGCTATTTGGCTTCTTTCCTATGAAACATGGTGGGCGTGGGGCTTACTCTGCTTACTGGCAATTGGTAGTTTAGTGGCGATGTTTTTCCTACTATGGATGCTTTCAATTGCATTCTGGGAATCAAAAGAGCTAGTAGGAACTAAAAGACGCTACTAAAGCTTATACTCAGGAAAGTGTGTTCTTAACCATCGCTCCGCTGATGTATATGCAGGCATGTGCATAGCTACCAAGGCCCAGAACTCATCGGAATGGTTCCGGTGTTTTAGGTGACAGATTTCATGTAATACTACATATTCAAGCACGGCCTTGGGTGCCGCAACAAGGTGCCAGTTGATTTTGACGCGTCCGCTTTGGGTGCAACTACCCCACATATGCTTCATATCGGCAATCTGAATACTTTCATATTTCAGCCCCAATAGATTTGCATAATGCTGCGCCATCAAACGGATATCTGCTTTTATGCGGTCTTTTAGCCAGAATGTTAGGTTTATGCCTGCTAAACCTTCCACCTCGCTTTCCTCTACTCTTTGAGGGATTTGAATCAAAAAGCCATTCTGATAGCTGACTGATGTCGATTCACATGCTTCACGTTTAATGCGCACCCGCATGTTACGGCCGCGATAAGGCACCTTTGCGCCAGATTGCAGCTTTAAATAGCCCTCTGTGGCAAAGCAACTTAGCCATTCATTCATGCCTTCGCGCTTTTCATATACCCAGCGGCGCTTGTTATAAACAAATTCATGTATTTCGGTTTCGCCACTTTCTGCTGGCACCACCACTTCAACATCATTTGGTGTGACGATGATGCGTTTGCGACGTGCAACTTGGCTGCGCGTAATACGGTAGTTTATATCTGTTTTTCCAACTGAAAGCACTGGCATCAGGCCACCTTGATATAATGCTTGATAGCATATTCTTCAACTTTAGCAGGCAGTTCTTTAAAATTAGGTAAGCTGGCCTTGTGTGTGCAAACAACAAAATTACAACCTGGCCTTGAAATTGTTGATGGTATGCACCATATACCATCAAACACCTGCTGCTAATTTTAAAAATGTAATGTGCTATGCCTGCCGTTTATTCCCCTCAAGATATTCTTTCGCGTATTGATAATCCGCTCATCGCTGAATACACCAAGAAAAATAACATCCTGAACGATATTGATATTCTAAAGCTTAAACAAAAAGATGGTGAAGTAATATACAAAGCCATCATTAAACTACCGGATGATATTAGGGAAAGAGTCGAACAGGATTTACGGCATATTAATGAACTTGCAGATTCAAATCGTTCGAAAGAGCTTTTTAATGAACTAAAAAAAGCAGCGCCTAACGATTTGCCGGAGTTTCGACAAAGAAATGGTGGCGCAGATCGAGCAATCTGGACGTTAATGCATCACCCAGACATTTTTGAAAAAGCTCTCCATCTCACTCAGTTTCATAACGCTTCCGGCCACTTCACCCGTTTCTCATTTAAAAGTAATTCAAAACCCGATTTGTCCAAGAAAGCGACAGACCTGCTAGGAAAGGGCATCCGTGAATACTTCCAGAACTATGATGGTCGCGGAAAATATTGCGCTATTGAACAACATGAATTCAATGGTAACCATTATTTGATTGCCTACCCATCTGAACACACGGATGTAAAGCGTGAATTTAAGTCTGGTGGAAAGCTAGAGCCAGTTTTAAGGCAAGATGCATTCACGGTTGTTTTTATTTTTAGTAACACGGATACATTTGTTGAAGTGTATGTGGATGCAGTCAAAGATGTTAAGCGTGAGCTATTTATCATCTGGGCGAAAGAGATTATGGGACTTCAAAAGGTCGATTCTGAACAAAAGCAGTCTTTTGATCTGGAAGCGTTTAAATCCGCCGAACATGATTTCCAGCTTTCTGAACATACATTGGTTCATAGTGTTGCCGTGTGTGGCTTGTATTTCGTTCCTAAACATGATCTTAGCAAGAGCTATCACATAACAGCAGATGTAAGTGTTAATAAAAACGCCCTATACGATGAACTAAAGGCTAAAGGACTAGAACCATTCCAGATTAAGAAAGTTAAGTTAGCGGTCACACTGATTGATGGCGACAAGCTAAAAACAAGACGTTTTGAGGTGGGTACTACAGGATGTAGCTTAAAGCATGACGGCGTTGCATCAGAACTGCGTCAATTCCTGAAGGATGTGGGGATTGATATCAGCTAATGAAAGAAAGTCTCATATCTTTGCTTGGACCTCTCGACAATGAGCACCAAAATGCCATTGGTGGCTATATTTTTCAAAGTGCCGATATTGATCCAACAAAGCTGTCTTTTTTTACAATTGCAACCACGCCGACACACACCTCATGCAACCAGTGTGAAGAAATGTGCCACAGTCTACCACTTCTAAAGAATAGAGGTGAGTATAGCATCTGGTGTGAGCCACGAAGTTATGGGCGCATTATCATTGATAAGGAGTATATTCAGCAGTGGCGGCTGGATTTGAAGTTATTAGCGCAGTTTATCTCCTCCAGCCTTGGAAATGGCGATGTTACACCTGTAGTGAATGGTCGCGTATATGATCTTGGAAGCTACGCAGGACATACACTTATTCTGATGAAGGGGATCACATGGGCAGATGCTCAAGAGATTTGCAAAGATAGGCGGATATGCAACGTTTTACCCTTACTTATCACAATAGCACCACCGCCTGCATGGCTGGAGCACCCTGCCATATGGCTTGGGCAGTTACTGACCGATATAGATGGAGTGCTGGGGGTTGATAAAGAACGACTTAAAACAGCGCTACCTGATAAAACGCCGCAGTCCGATAATGTTATTCAGCTCAAGGGTGAATTATGGCTAATTAAGTATGGTGACAAGGAAATATATATGAAGCAAAGCAATGGAATGGTTTATATCCAGCACTTGCTTTACCACCCTCTTAAAGGAATAGCTGCAATTACATTAAACGCACTTGTAAACAAATCTTCTGCAGATTCATCAACACAACCACCAGATGAAGCTATGGGCTTGATATCAAGTGATGAAGTGATGGATTATGAGGCTAAAAAGCAGATACAAAATCGTATAGAACTTTTAAGAGCAACTGATCCGGATTCTGATGAAATATCAGAATTGGAAGCCTACATGAATACAGGAACTTACAGCGGGAAATCAAAGAAATTTGTAGATGATAACAAACGCTGTGCTGAGTCCGTATCGAAAGCCATTGATAGAACCATAAAAAATATCAGCCAAAACCACCCCAAACTAGGAAAACACCTAACCAACTGTATTACGAAGGGAAACATGCTTACTTATGCTCCTGAACAAAAAATAATTTGGCAATAATCACACTTCGGACACGTTTTGTCCGATTCCGACACGTTTTGTCCCCCCTTTCTGATTAGAGACTTAATCAGGAAGGCTGTAATGAGCAAAAAAACTACATCTCATTTAAAACTTGCAGAAGTAATTCAGGACTTCAGTCCAGCCGATATGACGGCGGATGAAGCTCATGAAGCTGCACGCAACCTTTCTGGTTTCTTTTCACTGCTTATTGAAATTGACCGTGAACGAAGCACTCACAAAGAAAAGGAAGGAGCAAAGCGTGTATATCACTGAAATCCATAT
>CAYGPX010000155.1:0-4245 GCA_964351935.1 uncultured Rickettsiales bacterium
CTGCAAGCGCCTCACCCACAATTAACGGCCAATCTGTCAGCATTCTACTTTCAGCAAAACCTCTTTGTTTCAATGCGGGCTTGATGGCCTTATCAACACAGATAGCGAGTGCTTTTAAACCTCGCCTACCTTGATAAAATGGCCGTGAGCCTTCAGATTGTTGCATTTTATTGACCAAGGATAATCGATTGAAACTCTGACACCAACGCTTCATAAAGCGGACGCTTAAATGGCACTATCATTTCTGACAACTCTTTAACAGACAACCATTTCCACTGATTAAATTCGGGGTGTTTTGTTGCTATATCAACATGCGAATCATCCGCATCTAAACGCATTACAAACCATTTCTGTTTTTGTCCACGATACTTCCCACCCCAAATATTTGGTATAAGATCGATTGGCAGATCGTAGTAATACCAGTCAGCGCTTTCGGCAATCACACTGGCTTTTCTAACGCCCGTTTCTTCCCATAACTCACGCTTCACTGCTTCCAGTGGAGTTTCCCCTTCATCAATGCCGCCTTGAGGCATTTGCCACGCCTCACTGCGTGTATCTATTCGCTTACCAACAAACACGTGGTTATCAGCATTTAATAACATCACACCAACGCCCAGCCGGTATGGCAATGCATCTTTTTCTCTTTCCGTTAAACTCATGGTCTCTCTTGACTTAATTGATCTAATAATAGTGAAATAGGCACAACTTGCATGTTCTTTTCAGCCAACCCTTTTTGCCAGTATTTTAGCGTATTTACCGTTAATGGATATGGGCTGGCAATACCTACTGCATAATCATTTTGCAATGCTATTGACTCCAGCTTTTCAAGCTGCTGGGTAATGGCTTCATACGTAATAGTAGAATCAATGGTTATATCACTCGTTATTAATGAAACTCTGCTATGCTCAGCAAATTGCAGAAGAGAAACATTACCCGCGCCTTTACCATAAAGCAGCGGAACATTTAAATCAGCAAGTCCTGTAATAATGGGACGCATATTATTGATGTCGGTAGAAAAATTTTCCTGTGGTGATGTATAGACACCTTTATACCCAACCCCTAGAGATAGTAGCATTTCTAAACGCGAAAGATTTTCTTCAGCTGCTGCCGTAGAAACCAGCGCATAAGGTCCGGGATCATCCACACTATAGTCAGGCGTTTCCATTGGCAGATGCAAGAGCGTGTCAAATCCTAGTACAATCGCTTTTTTATTCCAGACTGCAACATCCGGCGCATAAGGTGAAAACCCAAGCGTGAAGTTGACTGGCACTTCCAAGGCCGCCTCTGTACTTCTAACACTCAAACCAAGGCCTGAAATTACAATGACGATAGATTTCTTACCACCAGAAAGATTAATCTTTTTACGACGTTCATCCAGCATTTTCTTAGAAAACTCTTTTTCCTCTGGGCTTAGCTCAGCCGATTCTATTACCGCCTCACCTTCACTGGCATTTTTATTCTCAGCAACCGCTTCACTCACTTGTATCGTAGGTTCTGGTGATATGCTTTCACTGTATTGCTCCTGATTATCGTCAGCGATATAGGATTTGCTATCCTCATCCGACACCAACGGCTGCTCTGTTTCCTGAACGATTGCAAGATCGCTCTCTTTCACATCATGCGAATCATCTTTTGTGCCATCTTCAGAAGTGAGATGCTCTTGCTTACTATCGCCAGCCTCTTGGTGTGCTTGAACGACCTCTGTATCTACCGATACTACAGATTCCGTCTCATCTAGTTCGCGCACCTTCTCATCTGCGCTCTCAGAGTGAGGCGGATTATCCAACCCACCAAATACCTCGCCCGTAGCTAACGAAACTTCAACACGCTGACCAGAAAGCAGCGCTTGCTCAGCCGCTTCATCTGAATTTATCTGTAGATTGGTATAAAAAAGAGCGGAGATGAGCGCAATGATAACTGCGCCCAATAACCAAGGTTTCTTCAGTAGCGAAATAGCTGCTCTGCCTTTTTTCATTTTCATGGCAGAACTCACCCGCTATTGCGCTTTTTTATGTTCGCCGACCAGATAAAGTGCTCGCACCATATCAATAGCCCGCCCCAACTGATAGTCAGTACTGTATACCGTCTTCACTTGTTGACGATACGTTTCCTGATCATCTTCTTTCTTGTCTGATTTATCACCATTTCCATTACTTAAGTGACCTCTTAATGAAGCTTCTGAAGCTTCAAGCCCTGTTTTCTTATCGCTATCAAGCTTGGCCTGCGTCACTTCAATATCAGGTACAATACCTTCTGCCTGAATAGAACGCCCAGCCGGAGTATAGTAGCGCGAGGTGGTCAAGCGCATTGCACCATCACTTGTAGAAAGTGGCACCACAGTTTGCACTGAACCTTTACCAAACGATTTTTCGCCAATCACGATAGCACGTTTATGATCTTGCAGTGCTCCGGATACAATTTCAGAGGCAGAAGCAGAGCCAGCATTAATTAACACCACAATTGGTAGCTTATCAAGCATATCGCCTTTTGTTGCATTGAAGCGCTTATTGCTATCTTCTACACGACCTTTAGTAGAAACAATCTCACCTTGATCTAAGAATAAATCAGACACTTCGATTGCTTGGTCCAGCAAACCACCGGGGTTATTGCGCAAATCCAATACCATGCCTTTAACGTCAGAACCAATTTCCTTCTTAATTTTCAATACTTCTTTCTTTAATGCGTCAGAAGTATTTTCTGAAAAAGAGGTAATCCTAGCATACACGACATCAGCTTCACGACGCGCACGCACTGACTTTATTTTAATGACATCACGCGTAATTGTAAAATTAAGTGGCTCGCTCTCACCTTTTCTCAAGACGATCAATTCAATTTTAGTATTTGGCTTACCGCGCATTTTTTCTACAGCTTCGGAAAGTGTCAACCCCATGACAGCATCACCATCAATATGGCTAATATAATCACCCGCTTTTAAGCCAGCTTCAAACGCAGGTGTATCATCAATGGGCGACACCACTTTAACCAGTCCGTTTTCCATCGTCACTTCAATGCCTAAACCTCCAAACTCTCCACGTGTTTGAATACGCATCTCCTGAAATGCCTTCTCATCCAGATAACTAGAATGCGGATCAAGCGACGTCAACATCCCGTTAATCGCAGACTCAATCAGTTTACTCTCATCCACTTCTTCCACATAGTCTTGCTTCACCTTTTCAAGCACATCCCCAAACAGCTCCAGCATCTGGAGTGTGTCTTTTTGCTCAGCACGCACTGAAAGTGGCGCAATTATGGTGACTAATAATGTAACTGAAAAAAGAGCCCGTATCAGCGTTTGCATGCGTTTAAAAACCTATAATAAATTTGTACCCATTACTATCCAGCCTAACTCTAGCTTACTTTTTATTCAAAAAAAACCAGAAAATAAATTTAAACGACAATATAGCAATTTGGATAAGAATAGGCTAAACCTTCTTGCGTTTAATGAAAGCCGAATCAGAAACATAATATGGCCGTCTATACATCACTTAACAAAGATGATTTTCAACACTTGCTTGCTGCTTATGATATCGGTCAGCTTGTGGCATTCAGCGGCATTGCAGCCGGTGTCGAAAACACCAACTATCGCCTAGAAACAACTAAAAGCCTTTTTATCCTCACCATTTATGAAAAACGAGTGGATAAAGAGCTCCTACCTTTTTATTTAGATTTACAGCGCCATCTGGCCGAAACTGGCATCCCTTGTCCACTGCCCGTTACTGACAAAGAAGGTGTTACCCTGCAATCACTCAAAGAGAAACCTGCAGCTATTGTTACATTTCTTTCAGGAAAAAGTAGTCAAGGCATTCAAAACCACCACCTTCCTTTGTTAGGAGAAGTCACCGCAAAAATGCATCTTGCCGCTGCTGCACTCAATAAAAGAGCAAAACCTAATGACTTTTCACTACAACGATGGTCAGAAATGGCCACATCACTTGGCAACGCACCTGAGCGTATTAAAGTAGGATTAAGCGCTGAAATTCGCGCTCAACTTGAATGGCTTATATCTTGTTGGCCTAAGAACCTCCCTTCTGGTGTCATTCACGGCGATTTATTCCCTGATAATGTTTTCTTTGAAAACAACCGTTTAAGCGGGGTTATCGATTTCTATTTTGCGTGTCATGATGCATGGATGTATGATCTCGCCATCATCTTAAATGCGTGGTGCTTTGAAGGAGAACGTGAATTTAACCTCACTAAAGCACGTCTTTTGCTTTCATCTTATAACCAAATCCGCCCCATCACACA
>CAYGPX010000156.1:0-4241 GCA_964351935.1 uncultured Rickettsiales bacterium
GTATAAGAGGTACGAGTGCTATGCAGATAAAAAAGATATTGTGTATGATGGCAGTTGCCTATTTGCCTATGCAAGCCATGGCTGCGAACTGTGCGTTAGACAATGAAAAAAAGGCGCTTGATGTGCGTGCACTACAAACACAATTGATGGTGGCGGCACTTTCGTGTGGTGAGCAACAGCGTTATAACGAATTTATGCAAAAATTTAAAAAAGAGCTCTCTCTACAAGGAGACGGGCTGAAGCAATATTTTTCGCGTGTTTATAATAACCAAAGCGAACGTCAACAGAACAACTTTGTAACAAAGTTAGCGAACACATCTTCAAAGTTAAGCCTTGAGGAAGATGAAGAAGTATTTTGCGAGACTGCAAGTGCCTTGTTTGATGATGTAATTGGCGCAAAACCAACAGAAGTGCCAAAGCTGGCATCGCTTACGGGTGCATCGACATTGCATGGTATCACACCCTGCTCAGGTAATTAATCTTAGTAAGGCGTTATGGTAACTTCATTTCATAGACAAGGTGTGCGGTATGCGGCAGAGCTTTCGTTGCAGTCTAAGTCTGGAGAATTGTTGCCCGTTCGTATGCGCTCGGTGCAAACGGATGATGTTGAAAAAATAGCGCAGCTATTTTCTACACCTGGCATTGGAAAAAAATATGCTGATGGAAAACAATATTCACAAGAAGAGGCGCTTCCTTACATTAAAGGCCGTGTTGATACGTGGGTAAAGCGTCTGGAAAGCAATCCTGCTAATCCTTATGTTTGCTTTCCTGTTTTTTTAATGAAGGATGGGAAAGAGACCGACTGTATTGCCTATACCACTATCGGTTACGGTAAAGATGAGCAGGGAAAATACTACATTTCTTTTGGTGTAATGGAGCACCCAAATTACTGGAATAAAGGGTATGGATCTGAGATGTTTCGATTAGCAACTCAGCAGTTGCTACCACAACTTTTGAAAGATTATCCCACAATTAATAATCAGCCGATTGACCGTATTTATTTTACAAGTGGCGTAGATAATCCCGCAGGCAGCAAAGTAGCAATGAATGCGGGTTTTCCACCAAAGGTAAATGAAGAGGGTATTGTTCAGTTTGACCTATCAAGCTATGCACTTCCAAAGGTTAGTTACGAAGTGCCCTTACAAAAAGAGAAACTACTATCACTTCTAAATAAAGAAAATAAATTGTCACCTGATGCTAATATAGGCGATTTATTACAACAATATCTTAAAGAAAACCAAAAGCGTCTTGCTGGATTGGACAGTGAAATACTTCGTTTTATTGATATTTCTGCTCAAATAACAGTAACACCTTCAGATAGTAACCCAAAAACTGCTACAGAACCAGACACAAGCCAAACAAAATGGCAACAACGCACCTTAAGAGAAAAAGCTGCAGATTTAGGCCTAACACCAACCAGTGTAACTGCTCCTCCACCTCGTGCAAAATAGTTTTGAAATCGCCTTATGTTCATGTTCTTAGTGTCTGAAATGGCGCGTTCCTGTAAAGACCATCGCAATGTCGTGCTCATTAGCAGCTGCAATCACTTCATCATCGCGCACTGATCCGCCCGGTTGAATTGCTGCAGTTATACCCGATGCTGCTGCTTCTAGTAGTCCGTCAGCAAATGGGAAGAATGCATCTGAGGCGACAACACTACCTTTGGCTCGTGTTGGGTTTTCTTTGTCATCTGAGGCTTTGATACTTGCAATACGCACTGAGTCTACACGGCTCATTTGGCCGGCACCTATACCGATGGTGCTACGGTCTTTTGCAAAGACGATTGCATTGGATTTCACGTGTTTACATACGCGGAACGCAAAAAGCATATCGTCTAACTCAGACTTGCTAGGCTCTCTCTTTGTAACCACTTTTATATCATTTTTAGCGATAACACCTGTGTCAATATCTTGGACGAGTAGCCCACCTGCAACAGATTTAAACTGTTTTACGGCAATTAATCTTGTTCTAAGTGAAGGAGCCTCCAGTAGGCGTAAATTCTTTTTAGTAGAAAAAATAACTCTGGCTTCCGCACTAAATTCAGGCGCAATAATTACTTCAACAAACATCTGAGAAATGGTTTCTGCTAGCGCTTTAGTGATCGGACGGTTAAACGCCATAATGCCACCAAACGCACTCACTGGGTCGCAGGCGAGTGCTTTAGTAAAAGCATCTTCAATGGTATCGGCAAGTGCAATGCCACATGGGTTGGCGTGCTTTACAATAACGGCTGCTGGTTCTTCAAAATCTTGTACTATTTGTAGTGCGGCATCGGTGTCGTTAATGTTGTTGTAGCTGAGCTCCTTGCCTTGCAACTGTGTAGCAGCGCTTAAACCAAGTGTGCTATCGGTGCAATAGAAGGCCGCCTGTTGATGGGGGTTTTCACCATAGCGTAGTGATTGTTGTAAGGTTGCTGCGATGGTGAGTGATGGCGGAAATTTATCTCCTACCTCTTTTGCAAACCAATTACTAATGGCGCTATCATATGCGGCAGTGCGTGCGTAAGCCTGTGCTGCACATTCTTTTCTGAACGAGAAACTGGTGCAGCCATTGTGCTCGGTTAGTTCTTGTTGCAGTGCATCATATTGGTTTGGAGATGTGATAATGGTAACAAACTCGTGGTTCTTAGCAGCAGAACGAACCATCGATGGTCCGCCAATGTCAATGTTTTCAATCACAGTTTCACTGTCTGCACCGCTGGCTACGGTTTCTTCAAATGGGTAGAGATTAACAATAACCAAATCGATGGGGGCAATGTCATGTGCATCCATTGCATCGGTATGGTTACGATTGTCACGACGTGCAAGCAACCCGCCATGCACTTTTGGATGAAGGGTTTTTACGCGACCATCCATCATTTCAGGAAAACCTGTATGGTCTGAAATTTCAGTGACATTACAGCCATATTGTTGGAGTAGTTTTGCAGTGCCTCCGGTAGAAATAATATCAATCCCATGTGCTTTCAGAAAAGTTGCTAACTCTTTCAAACCGGTTTTATCTGAAACAGAAATTAATGCGCGTTTAATAGAATGTGGTTGAGTATTAGGCATGGATTTTTGCTGCATCATGAGTTGTTTCTCCGTAGGCTGATTCATCATTATTTGGCTTTTCATATTCGGGCACCATTTCTTTCAATAATGAAATGGTGCTTGCTTCATCACGCTTAGTGCATAGTGCTAACAGCTGTTCTAGCTGTGTAGATAATTTGGTAAAGGAGTATTCTTTGGCACTTGCTTTTTGAATGTCATCATAAAGTGTTGGTGTCCTTTCTTCATAGTCGTAGAATAACTCTTCATACAATTTCTCGCCTTCTCGAATGCCGGTGTAGGTGATGGAAATATTTTCTTTTCCAGAGAGGCGAATCATTTGCTCGGCTAAATCTTTTATACGAATAGGCTCGCCCATATCAAGCACAAAGATAGAGCTTTTTTCGCCACTTTCTTTGGATGATAAAGTGGAAGCTTGTAGCACAAGTTCAACGGCTTCAGGTACGGTCATAAAGTAGCGTGTCATATCGGGGTGAGTAACGGTGATAGGGCCGCCATCAGCCAGTTGTTTTTGAAAAAGAGGAATAACCGAACCGGAAGAGCCAAGCACATTTCCAAACCGGACGGTGGCGAAGTTGGTTCTCGATTTTGGATTTGCTTTGCTAAGTGCTTGCACATAATATTCTGCGATACGTTTTGTCACTCCCATAAGGCTTGAGGGATGCACAGCTTTATCCGTTGAAACCATCACCATTTTATGTGTCTTATGTTTGATACACATATCAGCCACGCGCATAGAGCCCATCACATTGGTTAGAACTGCTTCAATTACATTTTCCTCTACGATAGGCACATGCTTAAGTGCCGCTGCATGAAACACGATGCTTGGTTTTGTTTTTGAAAACACTTTATCCAATGCCTCGCTGTCACGCACATTTCCAATAATAGCATGGCGAGGGATGTTTGGAAATTGCTTGGCTAGGCATGCATCAATGTTATAGAGATGATATTCAGATGCTTCAAAAAGAGTGATACTAGCAGGTGAAAGTTTTGCAATTTGTCTGACAAGTTCACTACCAATTGTGCCACCAGCACCTGTGACTAATATATGCTGATCTTTGATAAGTTCCTCGCGTCTGCCAAAATTAGGTGCGCGCTGTGGCCTTCCCAATAAATCTTCAATGGCGATTGGGCGAATTTGCACTTGCTCCGTAGTGTCTTTTGGATCAGTGGTTGTGGGAAGCTTGGCAGGGT
>CAYGPX010000157.1:0-4240 GCA_964351935.1 uncultured Rickettsiales bacterium
GCTTTCGTAATTTTGAAAATTATCGTATACGTGTGAAAGTATTATGCAGCTGATAAAAAAGTGGACTTTGAATAAAAGTGCCCCCGTTAATTACGAAGAGCCTGAGGTGGGAGTGCAGTTTTCATTTTTATGTCATTTGGCTGAAAAGTAAAATAATAATAAGAAATCCAATGAGTAGCTTATTACAGGGGTGGGATTATGTTAGTGTAACGTGCAAATTACAAGGAAAATGTAGAAAATTGATTGATGTGTTTTATGAGGATAATGCAAAAGATTATATTTAACATGCGTAACTACATGCAAGAATTTTAGGTGCGCTAATACGCTATCAACAGTTTTATTTGTTATAGTATAAAATAATTCAATTGTGATTTGGGAATGCGTATTATGGCGGCCCCTACGGAATGGACGCCGAATCTACAACATACTGATAAACAATAATATTTTTGCAATTTGTAGCAAATAACGCCAACAGATGGACCGGCCAAAAGTGCAGTTGTAGGCGGTCACAGCCGATTTGCAGCGGAATGACCTCTAAAATGAAATGAGAATCGGGACTCGAACTGGTATTAGTGGTGAGAGTATTATTAATGATAGTGTGGTGTATTTTAATTAAACTGTGTGTTGGTGGCCACTAATAAGTTTTGTTATACAGCGTTTGAATGGAGGGGTGTGAGTACCACTACATTCTACTCCCAACTCTTTAAGCTGCTCTATTATTTGACCAATATCCTCACCAAGTCCTGTTGTATCTAGTTCTGCATCGGCTGCTTGATGGGTGGGTGATTTACCATCTATAATCTGTTTAAGGGCATTATAAGCATAGTTTTCTAAAATCGCCATAATATCAGGTCTAACACCTACAGTATCCCGTCGATTCATTTCCTGAATCATTTCAGTGGGGTTATTACATTTTTCTTCTAGATATTCTTTTAGTTTTTTTAGGCATTCTTCAGAATGTAGTGTCTTATATAATTCTTGTTGGAACCCCTCCACTTTGTAAAGAATAGCAGATTCTTGCTCGAACTCATCTAACACTGATTGAAAAGCCTTCATAAACGGTTTTCTGTCTTTTGGTGCTCGTCCACCCACACAACCCGGTTCTATCGGTACTACGCGATCTGCTAATTCACGAACAAATAACCGGTAATTTACACCCTCTCCATCTCTTAATAGTGAGACAGCTTTACGTTGATATGTTTCGATACTTTTTTCAGAAAGCTTTGAGCGTATATTTTTTTCACTTAGCCTTGCCAAAGAATCAAAGCTTGGATAAGGAGACTGGCCATCAGCTAAATCCCACTCAGCACTTAAATTATAAATTTCTAATGCTTCTTTTGAAGTTAGCAACTTAATTTTACCCTCGCTGAGGCGAGCAAGTTCATTATAGGTTGGATAAGGATTTTTCTTAGTTACTCCTGCTTGAGTTATCTCTGCTTGATATTGAGCATGTGCTAGATAAATATGATTTGATGAAGCTAATAACTTTAATTTACTACTTTTTAAGCCAGCAAGTTCACCAAAATTAGGGAATGGATTTTGCTCTCCGTCTTCAATACATATGCTGCGCCCCTCATAACAAGCTAAAGCATCCCCTGATGTTAAAAGCTCTACTTGGTCTTCACGTAAATCTTTCATTTGATCAAATCGAGGATAAGGGCATGCGCCTTTTGTGCTATCCCATTCGGCGTATTTTGTGTAACACTTTTCTATTACATCTTCTTTTGTTAAGTCAGATATTTTTCTAGGGCTTAGAGCGACTAAATCTTTGAAGTTTGCAAAAGGATTTTCCTTATTATTATAAGTCCAACTTGGATTTAATTGTTGTTTCCATTCAATGTAATGCCTGTAATTACATTGTGCCGTTGTGGACAATAAAGCCTCAGCTTTATCGTAACTAAGTATCTTTAAAACATCGAATGTTGGAAAATTGACTTCTGCATCCTTATTTAAATATAACTCTGCTAAATCATAATAATGCATCATGCTTTTACTGAGTAGTAAATTTTGCATATTCAAATCAACTGTTTCTAAACTACGAAAAGAAGGAAAGAATTGCTGTTGACCGCTTTGCGCATGCTTTTCATGCATACTATAAAGTTTTAGCGCTTTGGGAGATGTTAATAGTATCGTTGATGCTAACGGAAATTTTCTAATTCTCAGTCGCCCACTAACCACTTCATCTTGTTGAGGAATGCTAAGCAACTCCTTCAAGCTGGGGTAAGGGCATTGTTTTGGTTGCCTTTGTGCATAAGGTTGTTGTTTCCAACGTTGATGCTCCTTAAAACATGCGATAGCACTAGGGCGAGTGAGTACAGAAATAACTTCTTCTCTTCGTTCTTTTATTTTTTGAGCAGTAAGGTGAGCGCCTCCAGCACGTAGTGTTTCTTTAGTTTCATCTGTTAAATCTTCGTACCCTATTTTCTGGTATGTTTTAAGTAACAATTTTAAATGCTGTGTGATGTCTTTACTATTTGTAAAAATAGATAAAGACTTAACAACATCTTCTGTTAAGAAGCTCCATGCTTCACTACTTGTGAAATTATCTAATGTTTTGCGTAGAAAAGGATGTTGGTAATATAAATATGCAAATGCTCCGTTATTAAATTTTGCTAAATCTTCTATTTTTGCCGTTCGAACTCTTTTTTGGCTAATAACACCCTCTTTAATTAGAAATAGTAGGGTCGTACTTCTATTGATAAACTCTTCTTTGCTTGTATTACTTTCACTTGGTAAGTTCCAACTCCTCACCTTATTCCGTTGCTGCTCTTTTTCCTCTGTAGATAAGAATCTTTCATCAATTTGTGATTTGCTCACTGCAAATTTATCTGTTCCATCTGAAAGAAGAAGCCTAAATAATAGAGTTTCGCTCTGAAACCTGCTCATGTCTTCTTCTAAACGTCGGTTTTCATGGGCTATAAAATAACTATTAGAAAAGAACTGTGTAATAATGGTACTAATTTCGTCTTCATTTCCTATTGCTGCAAGATCAAACTCTGCTTTTACGTGACAGCCAGTTGGGTCTGAATCCACTCTAAAATCATTGCAGCCTTCCGCACTCATAAGGTTTTGTTTTGCTAATGCGGCAACTGTGTATAGCCATCTTACACCCTCATCATTATCGCCAAACATATCCGCTTCAACTGCGACAGTTCCCGTATCACGGTTGAATGTAAGTTTTACATTTCCCATATGCTGTCGAAGTTCGGCTTTAAGGAATAGTGTAACTTCAGGGTTATTATACTCCGTGGCTACTAAATCCATTCTAAGTCTTTCATTCCCGTAGTTTTCTCCAAATGAAGAATTGAGGAGTGGTTTTGAAGTTAATTTACTGAGTAATGGTTCCATTTCTGGAGGAATCCCGGCGTGTAACTCTTCGGTAATAGGCGCGAGGCGCTCTATCTCAAAGTTGATCAACTCGGTATGCACTTCATTGTGAATGTGTGCCATTGAACCAATGTAGTCAAGAAAGTCAGCATGTTGTATGTTTAATGGCCCAGGAGAAAATCCTCCTTCCATTTTTAGTTGATATGGGCGTTTGTCGTCTTTCCACGCAAGGTGAAGGTTTTTTAATTCTGCATAGTTCCTTTGAAAATAACGCGCTTTATCTATAGTATTAGGTTGTGACATTAGCGGGTTTTTTCCAAGCATATCAAGCATGACATCTAGCATCATGCCAAACCTCTCTACCTGCTCCTCAGACATGCTGCCATATAAGCTAGATGTTTGTAGGCTTTTCATGCATTGATCGATAGCATCGATAAACTTTCTTGTCAGTGTCGACCGTAAGTATGCATTAAATGGAGAGTCGGTTTGAACATCCGCTACTAGCGATGGGTTTCCCTCATATAGCGCTCTATAGGTAGCTTGAAGTTTCTCAAATTGCTGTTGAAACTTACCCGGTTCGGCATAACCTTCTATTTGAGATTCTATTTCTTTTACCAATACTAAAGCTTTTTTTAGTTCTCTGGTGTCTTCACTGCCTTCAGAGAAATCTTTCATTAGGCTGTTTGCTGCGTTTATATACCTATAGTTATTGCCTGATTTTGTATCTACTAGTGCTTCAGCAACAATAGCGTTTACCCAAAAATCACCTACTCCTAAATTTACGATTTCTTTCACCATATTACCAAACTTTGTTATTCCGCCTCTAAGTAGAACTTTTTTACAAAGGTTGCGCCACTGGAACTTTCCTTCTTCATTTACAATCCGACCTTCTAGCCTTAACAGTGGTAAATAG
>CAYGPX010000158.1:0-4171 GCA_964351935.1 uncultured Rickettsiales bacterium
AAGCATCTTCCTGTGTCGGCGTCATTAATAGATCTTCAATTTTCTTTGCCATATCGATTCAACTTTGTTTCATTTTAGATTATGACATTGTAGCTGAAGAATGTTACATCTATATGACAATAAGAAATTACCCGCTATTATTTCAATTGTAATGAAGTTGTAATATTTTTGTTATAGGTTGTAGCTTATGATATTTTTTAAAAATAAGAAAAACACATCCGCAAAAGAGCTACAGTCTCTTCAATCTCGCTTGGAAGCGTTACGCCAAACGATTCAGGAAAAGCGTCAGAAAGCTCAACGTGCATTTGATAAGCTTCTCGAAGCCATTGAGAAAACTAAGGGCATCGAAGGATTAGAACATCTTTCAGACCAACTTGCAGAGCTTGGACAAATTTTTACAGCCGGCAAAGAAACCCTTAAAGCACATCCTGAAAAAGAGATTATAGCGTTTCAAAAAACAGATGCTGAACTAGCGCTCGAAGATATTTTTGCTGCCATGGAATCACTTGCTCGCTCAAAAGAGCGAAAAGACAGCATAAAAGCAGCGATGCTAAAAGAAGAACTGAAGCATATGATGCTTGCACGCTATGCCAATTCTCGCAACCATCCCGGAGATTGGACAAAAACCGTTACATCCAATGACCTTGTAGAGCTTTTACAAAAATCATCCGTACGCGTGATGTCACAGCATTTTGAAAGCCCTCAAGTCTTTTTAGAACAGTCACTGCACCTTGCACAAGAAACCGTGAGCTTACGTGATTTAAAAGCATTTATGCCCAATCAGGCTAGCGATGCAAAAGGGCTTAATAATGCACCCACTAGCAAAGGCCAGCAACAAGGCGTGTAATTCATAACGTCTTATCCTTTTTTGATGAAAAAACCTTGCATACTGAACGCTTAACCCTTACATATAAGGGCGGAGATGGCGCGGGTGATTTTCCTGCCCAACCCGGTCAGGCCAGAGATGGAGCAGCCGCAAGCAGACTTAAATCAGGTCGTTGCCATCTCTTTGTTTTACAGATGTTGCTAACGCCTAGTAATGCGCCTTAAAGTTTCATTAGATTTTGAAGTTTTTATCTTGAATGACAAAGTAGATACGATAACACCATGAACACTCCGACTTCTGCTTATCAGGTTCTGGCACGTAAATATCGCCCCCGCAGCTTTGCTGATCTTATCGGGCAGGAAGCATTGGTACAAACACTCTCTAATGCCATAAAAACAGACCGGATTGCACATGCATTCCTTCTAACGGGAATTCGCGGTGTTGGCAAAACCACAACCGCACGCATCATTGCACGCGCACTCAATTGCACAGGCGAAGATGGCAATGGCGGCCCAACAACTGAGCCCTGCGGTGTATGTGATGCATGCGTTAGCATTATGCAAGATCGCCACCCCGACATTTTAGAAATGGATGCAGCTAGTCGTACAGGCGTGGATGATATAAGAGAAATTATAGATAATGCCAGCTATCTTCCCTCTTCAGCACGTTATAAAATTTATATTATCGATGAAGTGCACATGCTGTCACGCAATGCATTTAATGCATTGCTTAAAACGCTTGAAGAGCCGCCAGCACATGTGAAATTCATTTTTGCGACAACTGAACTTAGAAAAATTCCTGTTACTATCCTCTCTCGCTGCCAGCGATTTGATCTGCGTCGCATTGCACCAGAACAGCTCACCACCCACCTAAAAAATATTGCACGAAAAGAAAATGCTGAGATTGATGATGATGCGGTATCACTCTTGGTGAGCGCTGCTGAAGGATCGGTGCGTGACTCTCTCTCACTATTAGATCAAGCCATAGCCCATAGTGAAGGCCATGTAGATGCGAGCATCATCAACCGCATGTTAGGCACGGCTAATCGCGGGCGCGTTTTACATCTGTTTGATGCCATCAGCCAAGGCAAAACACCTGATGCACTGGCACAACTGAAAGATCTTTACGATGACGGGGCAGACCCTGTGTTAGTGTTGCAAGACTTATTAGATTTTTGTCACCTTTTAACCCGACTAAAAGTGGTGATAGAAGATAGAAAGCAAGCCACCGTGAGTGGTTATGAAATTTCACCTGAGCTTCTTGCACTGCTTGAAACCGTTGACGTACCTTATTTAAGCCGTTGTTGGCAAATGCTACTTAAAGGGCTGGAAGAAGTTAAAATTGCGAGCCACACGTTGATGGCAGCAGAGATGATTCTGATTCGACTTGCTTATATGTCATCACTTCCCTCACCTGCTGATTTGGTTAGAAAATGGAAAGAAGAAGGTGAAGGAACTTTGCCAGAATATCAACCCTCCAGCACAACACATAGCAGTGTAGGCCATGCTTCCGGTGCCACTACAACATCCTATCAAGCGCCACAACAAAGCTATAGTGCTCATGCACCTTCAAGCGAACCTGTTGCTTCACTTGCATATGCACAACCAGTGGGCGTATTGAGCGAGGAATCACAAACGATTGCCTCACCAAAGAGCTTTGAAGAAGCTGTGCTTCTCTTTCAAAAACTCAAAGAGCCCTTACTCTATCAACAACTTCGTAGCGCGGTCAGACTAATTCTGTTTGAACGTGGTAAAATTGAACTTTCAACAGATGCACATGCCACCAAGGATCTTGCTGGCCGTGTGGGCGACTGCCTCTCAAAATGGACTGGTGAGCGCTGGATTGTGGTAGTTTCTAGAGCAAAAGAAGGCACTGCCTCTCAAACCCTAAAAGAAAAAGAACATAGTGCGTTTGAAGTTGAAAAAGAAACATTAAAACAGCACCCTGTCATTCGCCCTATTATCGAACAATGGCAAGGTGCAGAAATCATCGCTATAAAACCTAAGAACAACCCTGAGTAAGAAGGATTTTAACATCATGAATATTCAACAAATGATGAAACAAGCCCAGCAAATGCAGAAAAAAATGGGTGAAATTCAAAAAAAACTTGAAGAGTCAGAATATGAAGGTTCTTCTGGTGGTGGATTAATTAAGGCTGTTGTAAGTGGTAAGAACGAAATTAAGAGTCTAAAAATTGATCCTACGCTTATTGACCCTGAAGATCCTGAAGTGTTGGAAGATTTAATAGTTGCCGCTCTTAATAATGCCAAAAAAGAAGCTGATCAAGCATCTGGCGATGCTATGCAAGGTGCTATGGGCGGTATGGGTCTACCGCCTGGCTTTAAAATGCCATTTTAGTTTTTTGACTTTGCATCCTGCAAATTTTCCTAAATTTTATACGGCACACCGCTAATGCGTGCTTGACGTATGGCTCAGTTTCATAAGCTTTCGAAAAACCAAATATTGTTGCCAAATATGCAAAATCCGAATGAAATTGAACAATTAGCAAAATTATTCAGTAAACTTCCCGGTCTTGGGGGGCGTTCGGCTAAGCGCATTGTGTTACACCTTCTGAACCGCAAAGAAACACTGATGTTGCCACTGGCTGAAATGCTAGAAAAAACAGCAGCTGCCATTCAAACATGCGAGACTTGCGGCAACCTTGATAGCACCTCGCCTTGCTATGTATGTAGCGGCGAAAAACGTGACCAAAGCACACTATGTATTGTTGAAGAAGTGGCCGATTTGTGGGCAATGGAGCGTAGCAAAACCTATCGAGGCGTATATCATGTGCTGGGTGGCACACTTTCTGCACTTGAAGGCAGAGGACCTGAACAGCTAAACATTCAACGCCTAGTTCAACGTGTTGAGACAGGCAGCATCACTGAAGTGATTCTGGCAACCAACGCCACTATCGATGGCCAAACTACCGCTCACTATATTACTGAACGCCTTAAAGCTTTTGAAGGCGTCAAAATTTCGCGTATTGCACAGGGCATTCCTATGGGTGGCGAGCTAGATTATCTGGACGATGGCACACTCGGCGCAGCATTGATGGCACGTACGCCTTTCTAATTTTTCTAGGCCATTAGTAGCCATAAAAAGCATAACGCGTGAGTATGACTTTATTTACTGGTTTTATTGAGGATTAAAAAGCTTTGAATGTGAGTTGATGTAACCAAGCTTATGATTTAACCGCAGCTTCAACCATAATTTCAACGGCATAGCCGGAATTTGCAAGTTTTGCCTCAACGGTTGCGCGCGCAGGTGTTTTGCCCTTTACCACCCATGCATCCCACACTTCATTCATCTGAGCAATTTCGTTGATATCCGCCATCCAGATGT
>CAYGPX010000159.1:0-4170 GCA_964351935.1 uncultured Rickettsiales bacterium
CTTTTGGCCTATGCTGAGCCTTGGGTACGCCGCGGGGTGGGCTGCTCAGGCGTGATGGATTTAGGTGGCACTCACCTGATGGAAGATCGCGCAACGGCACGCATTAAAACTGCGTTTGTAAGAAATTGGCTGTTGCATAGTATTACGACTGAAAAACAGGTGAAAAACACCATCACTGCCATGGCAAAGCTGGTGGACGAGCAAAATGCTGATAAGCAAGGCTATCACGCTATCTCTAGCGATAAAAACGATAATGTCGTCAAGGCCGTGAGTGATTTGTTGTTCAACCCAGAAAATTTTCTACATTCTTACGTAGAGCCAGCGCTTTATGCCGCCTATGTGCGCGAGCAAGCCAAAGGAGATAAGAAAGATGCCAGCGACTTTATGGCGGATTGGTAAGACTACCACATATCCTTATAATCAATGTAGCTACCGCACCATTTATTAATGGCGGTGCAGACTTTTTCTTTACGGATGGGTTTAGGGATATAGTCATCCATGCCGGCATTGATGCAAAGAGCCTTATCCCCCGTCATCACTTTTGAGGTGAGCGCAACGATGGGTGTATAAGCACCATCACCTTTGTCGTTTTCAATTTCGCGGATTTTTTTTGTGGCTTCAAATCCATCCATTATCGGCATTTTACAATCCATAAAAACGATATCGTATTTCTTTTTCTGATACTCAATCACCCCTTGCTGACCATTGGCTGCCACATCCACTATGCACCCCATTTTTTCAAACAAAGTGGTTGCCATAATCTGGTTGACCTCTTCGTCCTCCACCAACAAAACCAGGTAAGGTTCGCCATTCTTTTTAGGTATAAGTTGCTGCTGTACGTCCAAGGTTGACTACTCTCCATCAGAATTATTTGACCAATAACCCTTGCAATATGACAAAAAAACCTGCAAAAGAAAAGCTATAAAAAGACAAAGAGAAGCACATTGTTATGACATCACAAAAACCAAGTCGCGCTGAAGCCGAAGCTGCTGTTAAAACACTTCTACGTTGGGTGGGTGAAAACCCAGAGCGTGAAGGGCTAAAAGACACACCATCGCGCGTGGTTAAAAGCTATCTGGAATTTTTTAAAGGGTATGAGCAAGACCCAGAGGATGTGCTGAAGCGCACATTTTCTGAAACAAATGATTATGACGAAATGATTGTGCTAAAAGGCATACGGCTTGAATCTTACTGCGAACACCATATGGTGCCTATTATTGGCACGGCGCACGTTGCTTACCTTCCTAACAAGCGAGTGGTAGGCATCAGCAAGCTAGCACGCGTTGTTGATATTTATGCCAAACGTTTACAGATTCAAGAAAAGCTAACTGCACAAATTGCCGATGCCATTGACCGTGTGCTAGAACCAAAAGGCGTAGGCGTTATTATTGAAGCGGGCCACCAATGCATGACCACCCGCGGCGTGCACAAACACGGCGTTTTAATGCAAACCAGCCGTATGCTTGGTCTTTTCCGCTCTGATCGTCGCACACGTGATGAGTTCTTAACGTTAGTCAGCAGCCCATCTAACATGAGCCACGCGTTATAGTTTATGCTAAATTTCCGTCCCATTCTTTATGTAAACGGTATTTTACTTGCGATTCTATCACTAGTGATGCTGGTACCAGCTGGTGTTGATGTCTATTTAAATAATCCGGATTGGAAAACCTTCAGCACCTCAGCATTTGTGACCGCCTTTTTTGGCATCACCATGATTTTAACCAATCAAGGACAAGTGCAAAGCTTAAACTTAAGGCAGGCTTTCGTACTCACCACCACCAGCTGGATTGTATTGGGCATTTTTGCAAGCCTGCCTTTTATGTTTTCCGATTTACAAGCGAGCTTTACTGATTCGTTTTTCGAATCGATGTCTGGCCTGACCACAACCGGCTCTACTGTGATGGTGGGGCTTGATAATTTTCCTCCGGGCATATTGCTTTGGCGTGCGTTGTTGCAGGCACTTGGCGGCATCGGAATTATTGTGGTGGCAATTGCCATTCTGCCACTTCTACGCATTGGTGGAATGCAGCTATTTAGAACAGAATCTTCCGATAAATCTGACAAGGCTCTGCCTCGCGCACGTCAAGTGGCCACGAGTATGATGGGCATTTATGTATTCCTAATTTTTCTTTGCTTTGTGTTATTGTGGATGAGTGGACTGAGTGCATTTGACGCCATCTGCCACGCCCTCACTTCTGTTTCAACCGCTGGTTTTTCCACCCACGATGCCTCGGTTGGCTATTTTAATAGCGTTCAGGTGGAAATGATTATAGCATTTTTTATGCTTTGTGGTGCTCTGCCATTCGTACTTTATGTACAGGCCATACATGGCCGCCCTATGGCTATCTTCAGAGATTCTCAAGTGCGTTGGTTTTTAACTTTTGTTGCCATTGGCATTTTGGCGTCTACCTATTGGGCAATTGAGAATCTTAACATCGATAGTCTAACTGCTCTACGCTATTCAACATTTAGTGTTATTAGCATCATTACTACATCAGGCTTTGTTTCTACCGATTATAGCCTGTGGGGTAGTTTTGCAGTAACTTTCTTCTTTTTACTGATGGTAGTAGGCGGATGCACAGGCTCCACCACCGGAGGAATCAAAATCTTTCGCTACCAAATACTTTACCAAGTGGCAAAAGCCCAAATACAACACCTCATCCACCCTCATGGTGTTTTCCGTCCTCGCTTTAATAATAAGCCCGTAACTGAAAGCGCCAGTAATTCGGTACTTGGCTTTTTCATCCTTTTCGCTATGTGCTTTCAAGTGGTTGCTGTTCTGCTTTCATTTACTGGCCTTGACTACATCACCAGCATGAGCGCAGCAGCCACCGCACTTGCGAATGTTGGCCCGGGGCTTGGTAGCACCATTGGCCCAAGTGGCACTTTCGCATCTGTTCCTGACGCTGCAAAATGGATATTATCTTTTGCAATGCTGATTGGTCGTCTCGAATTATTTACCGTATTGATACTATTTTCTCCACAGTTCTGGAAAGAATAGCGCGCTAATTACTTTCACATCTTGAAAAACCATAGGTTTCGTACTATGAAGTACGCACTTGTAGTCTATTACATAGGAGATACATAAAAGCCATGGGTTATAAAGTTGCAGTGGTGGGAGCCACAGGAAACGTAGGACGTGAGATATTAAGCCTACTAGAAGAAAGAAATTTCCCTTACAGCGAAGTGGTTGCTTTGGCTTCACAACGCTCGGAAGGAAAGAGCATTAGCTTTGGCGAAACCAAAACACTTATTGCTAAAAATTTGGAAACTTATGATTTTAAGGGCACTGATATTGCTCTTTTCTCACCTGGTTCTTCCGTCTCAGAGATTTATGCTCCAAAAGCGGCCGCAGCAGGATGTGTAGTAATTGATAACACATCATTTTTCCGTATGCATAAGGATATTCCTTTGGTTGTGCCAGAGGTAAACCCTGATGCCATTGCCGGTTACAAGAAATCTGGGATTATTGCTAATCCTAACTGCTCAACCATCCAGATGCTAGTCGCGCTCAAACCTCTCCACGATTTAGCTACCATCAAACGCGTGGTTGTTTCAACATATCAATCTGTTTCTGGTGCAGGCAAAGAGGCTATGGACGAGCTCTACGATCAAACCAAGAGCATTTATGTCTATGAGAAAAAAGCACCTGTCAAATTCACCAAGCAGATTGCCTTTAATGTTATACCTCATATCGATGTATTTATGGAAGATGGTTCGACCAAAGAAGAATGGAAGATGGTTAATGAAACCAAGAAAATTATGGATGCATCTATCGAAGTGAATGCAACCTGCGTACGCGTTCCCGTGTTTGTAGGCCATGCTGAGGCGATTTCTGTTGAGTTTAAAAAACCGATTTCGGTAGCAGAAGCACGTAAAGCGCTATCCGCTTTTAAAGGCATCACTGTGGTTGATAAGCATGAAAATGGCGGCTATATTACACCTGTTGAATGCGTGAAAGAAGATGACGTGTTTGTTTCCCGCTTAAGGAAAGACCCTACAGTAAAACATGGCCTTTCCATGTGGGTTGTTGCCGATAACTTGCGAAAAGGTGCTGCACTTAATGCCATTCAAATCGCCGAGAAACTGGTTGAAAGCCACCTATAAAAAAATTGTCACCAGCGTATTTAAAAAAGCATTTATTTGCTACCAAATCGCTTTTTCTACGCT
>CAYGPX010000160.1:0-4153 GCA_964351935.1 uncultured Rickettsiales bacterium
CACGCCGCGAATGTTATCGGAGCTGTCCCCCATTAACGCTAAAATATCAAGTACATGAGAAGGAGAAACGCCAAATTTTTCTATCACCTGTTCTGGGCGGATAAAGCGCGATTTTAGCGGATCAAACATGGTGACATTATCATCCACCAGCTGCATCAAATCTTTATCAGACGAGACAATAAGTACATCAAGCCCTTCAGCGCGTGCTTTTCGTGTATAGGTGGCAATCAAGTCATCGGCTTCATAGCCTTGTTCTTGCAAGACCGCGAGGTTGAAGGCATCTACGGCTTCACGCACTAGGGGAAATTGAGGAATTAAATCCTCCGGTGGAGGAGGGCGGTTTGCTTTATATTCGCTATAAAGCTCGTTACGAAAGGTTTTTTTGCCTGCGTCCAAAGCCACAGCAATATAGTCACTTTCATGTTCGCCCAGCAGCTTCATCAGCATGTTGCTAAAGCCATAAATTGCACCAACAGGAGTGCCGTCAGGGCGTGTGAGTGGCGGCATGGAGTGATAGGCGCGAAATAAAAACCCATAGCCATCAATAAGAATAAGGCACTTATTGGTTGCTTTTACTGAGGCAGATTGAGGGGTTTCTTCGCTATTGGTTTGGGTGTTTGGCACAGTTAGACGCTACGATTTTAAGATTAATTCCTAAACAGGTTTTAAACGGTAATCTAGCGTGTGACAATGTTTAATGTAGATGGTTTAATGCGAATGTGGGCCGCTATGTTCATGTGAATGCATATAGCGATTTCCAGCACTATCAACATGCACATGCATCCAAGGATCTACCGGCGCACTTTGTGCATTGGATGGTACAGGGGCATATTGCGGAGCAGCGGTTGCTGTATTAGGGGCATTTGTCGGAGCGCTACTGCGGCCACCGCAATCTAAAATGTCATAAAGCTGGCTGAGATACTGAATGCGCTCATTCGCTGCACGCGCAGCTTCCGAGCCACTCATATAGGTGCTAAGCCAGCAAGTAGGCGTGAACGCCTCTTCAAGTGTGATACGTTGAGCAATCGCTGCCTCTTTCCTGAAAAATTCAGACTCGTTAATTTCAAGGATTACATCTTTACAGGTAAGGCTTTTATCATCTTGTTGAATAGATTTTATTTTGATAGGGGTGCCACAGTTGCATGCCGCCAAGAAAAACAGTGCAAAAACAGGTAGAAGTGGCAAGAAAAATCGTTTCATTATGTAAGTACCCTAAAATATCGAGCACATTAACTAGCATATTTAGAAAAAATTCACAAGTTTTTATGAATTTAGCCGTGGCTTAAAACCACCAAGAGCCGCCCATAATGCCAACATAAAGTAACAGGCCAACAATTTGGTTGCTTTTAAAAGCACTCAAACATTGCTTAGGGTTGTTAAAATCAGGTGAGATAACCTGCCATGCTAGGATGGTGATGCTAATAAAAAGCATAAAGAAGTAAAGTATACCTAGGCTATACATAATACCAATTATCCAAAGTAAAAACGCGGATATACTATAGACCGTGGCAAGTAGCTTGCGTGTCTGGCTGTTTTTTGAAAATTTTAAAGCAGTCGATTTTAAACCAAGTAGCGCATCATCTTGCTTATCTTGGTGGCCATAAATGGTATCAAAACCAAGTGTCCAAAGTACGCCGGCAATATAAAGCAAGATGGCTTCAGTGGTAAGGCTGCCACGCACTGCTGCCCAGCCCATCAATATACCCCAGTTGAAGGTAATCCCCAAAAAGAGCTGAGGCCAAAATGTGATACGCTTCATGAAAGGGTAGGTAAAGACTAGCGCTATCACGCCCGCACCAAGATATTGAGCAAGGCTGCCAAGTTGCCACAAAAGACCGCCTGCACAACATAGTAGTAAAAATAGCAATAGAAAGGCTTCAATTAACGAGATTTTTTTACTTGCAAGGGGGCGATGTTTTGTTCGGGCTACTTTTGCATCAACCTTGCGATCAATAATATCGTTAATAATACAGCCAGCGCTGCGCATTAAAAACGCACCCAAAATAAAAATGATATAAAGATCAAGATGGATGGTATTACCGGAAGCAAGCGCAATGCTCCATAATGATGGCCATAGAAGAAGCCATACGCCTGTTGGGGCATCCAGTCTCAATAGCTGAATGTAGGGTGTTAAACGTGATGAAGATGTGCGCTTGTGTGCGGCCATAATATTTTAAAATTTTTCATTCATTTTTTAGGGCATATGAGGTAGCAGGCATAGGCAAAACTTGCAAGATTAAAAATAAAAGTTTATAAGCATGCTTGAAAATTTAAAGATAAGTAGGGCGTAAGCTACGTTGATTCCTTGTAGTAAAAAACGCCAGAGAAACAAAACAACATCTATTGTTGAAATTGCGTGTAATATACTATATATTGTGTAAATAAGGTGTTTCTATACTATGTCAGCGTAGGCAGTGCGCTGCTATATTAAAGCGACATCAGACTGGTTTAACCTACTCTTTTATGGAGATAAATCATGAACCTGACCTCTCTTTACCATCGTGCCACTCGCTCTCAGTCATCTACGCCGCAAAAAGCAGCATTTGTTGAAAATGTACCACGCGTAAAACACATACGAGAAGATGACGAATCGCAAAAACCAAATCTGAAAAAGCTCTTTCCCTCGCTGGAAGAGGAAGCAAGTTCAGAAAATGTTGAGCCAACAGTTTATGCCGACGAGCGCCCTCTTGTGGATGAGTTGGTGTAGTAGTCCACTTAGCTATTAGCGCGTTGCTGTTAAGCTTACTTTTTACTTAAAAATTAGTGATAATATATTGGTGAAAATTTTACTTGGTCTGTTGTTTAAAGTTTTTCGAATTTTGCTAACAATGGCAGGGCATTATTTTCTCTATAGTGTTTGCATTTTGGTGGCGGCCTATGCAATGTGTGCCGCAAGCAGTGTGAATTATTATTTTTTAATTGGTAGCTTTACGCAGTGTGACCCTCAAGATATTGCCTACGTGATAGGGTTTCTTATATATTATTCGTTTTTGCCTTATCTGTTATGTGCATTACTTGGCTTTTTTGGTAAAATTAGAGCGCTGAGAGCCTATGCGCTTAGTGGCGCAATCTGTGCTTCTACACTTGGGGTATATATTCTTCTCACCAACTACGAGCCATTAAGAATTGTTGAAACCATTCAGGCTGCACTGATAGGATCGGTGATTGGAGTGTGCTATGGTTTGGTGAACCGCAAGGTAAAGTTTCCAAAGAAATTCAGCAAACAAGATATGCTGTAAAAATCGGTATTTTGAAATCAAGTTTTTTTGAAATGGTAGCGGAGGAGGGACTCGAACCCCCGACACGCGGATTATGATTCCGCTGCTCTAACCAGCTGAGCTACTCCGCCACAATAAGGAGTAATGTTGAGAAAGGGGTATAAGTGGCCTCGCGTTTTCTGTCAAGTGTTTATAGTGGTGCTAAAAGCACATTTTGCTACTGCTTTTCTCTCTTAAGCTTGTTATAAGGGGTGTATAGAAGCAATAAACTGACTATTTCTCTGGTGGTACATCCTATGTCTATCCACACGCCAATGCTGAGCGAAGTGATTGAAAGTGACGAACAACAAAATTATGTGAGCGTGCCCCATAATATTGCGGCCGAACAATCGGTGCTCGGTGCATTGCTCACCAACAACCAAGCTATTTATAAGGTAAGCGAATATTTAAAGCCTGAGCATTTTTATGAGCCGGTGCATGAGCGGATTTATCAAGCAGTGCTTACGTTTATGGAGCGCGGCATTGTGGCTACGCCGGTTTCACTCAAAAATTACTTTGAAAGAGACGAGGCGCTCAAAGATATTGGCGGTGCAGAGTATTTAGTGAAGCTTGCAGGGCTTTCGGCTTCTATCATTAACTTAGAAGCTTACGGAAAAGTGCTGTACGATTTATATCTGCGTCGCTGCTTGGTGGATATAGGTGAAGGGGTGGTGAATAATGCCCGCGATACCGACATCAGTGAAACCGCCCGTCAACAGATTGAGCGTGTGGAGCAGAGCCTGTTCCACTTGGCAAGCGAAGGCGATATTGAGCGTGGCTTTCAGCCACTTAAGGCTTCACTTGCTGATGCTATCAATAGTGCGGATGCTGCATTTAAAAGCTCTAGCCGTATTTCAGGTATAGAAACAGGATTAAGTGATCTTGATAACCTGTTG
>CAYGPX010000161.1:0-4145 GCA_964351935.1 uncultured Rickettsiales bacterium
TAATTGATATTTTGGAAGTTGTAAATGCGATCGGCGCTGTATTCAATGAAAAATTTGAACTTGGAGGAACATTCTTAAATATAACAAACACTTCATTGGATGAGTTGGCAATTTTGCCAGCCTTCAAATTCACTTATGCAGAGATCAAAGAAAAAACCACCATACCTTTACAAGTAGTTACGAGCGTTATCGAAGCTTTTTCACTTGATGTTATTCCATGTAACAGCCAATTTTCGCAAATTGGAGACTTTAATATTACGAATGCGCGTCCAATAATTCCTGTTTCTGAAAATGAATTTATATTATTTCAGTATTATAACCTTGTAGAATCCGCGTATGAAAGCCCTATTCACTGGATGCGTGAAAATGATGAAAAATATTACCATTCATTTGGCAAAGCAAACAGGGGGAAATTTACAGAAAGCTTTTGCGCAGATAGGCTAGAAAAAGTATTTGGAAAAGAGCATGTCTTTCGAAACTTGCGTTTTGTAGATAATAAAAATAAAGAACATGGTGAAATAGATGTCTTAGTAGTTTATGCAGATCGTGCAATTGTACTACAAGCAAAATCCAAAAGTTTAACTCTTGCGGCGCGTAGAGGAAATGATAACGCTTTACAAAAAGATTTTCATACTGGGATACAAAAATCATATGACCAAGCGTGGGCATGTGCTAATCACCTGTTGGAGGGGAAATATAGAATTATTAATGAGGCAGGAGAAGAATTAAATATACGCAAGAAACTTAAGGAGGTCTTCTTATTTTGTGCGCTGTCTGATCATTACCCATCTTTAATTTTTCAAATCCAAGAATTTCTAAAATATAACGAACATGATGTTATACGTCCCCCATATGTGATGGACATTTTCTTTATTGATGTGATGACAGAATTCTTAGAAACGCCTTTATATTTCTTTGATTTTATACATAAGAGAATAAATTGTTTTGAGCGTATAATAGGAACACAAGAGCTAACCGCTTTATCATACCATCTAAGATATAATTTATGGATAAAAGATGATGTTATAATTCATCTGGATGATAGTGTTTCGCAAGATATTGATGCTGCAATTACTGTAAGGAGAGATGGATACCCGGGCAAAAAAACGCCGGACGGTCTTTTAACAAAATTTGTTGGTACACCGTTCGGTGATTTAATAGATCATATTAATAGCATTGAGCATGATCGTTTTCTTGATCTTGGATTCTTTCTTTTAAGTTTAAACGAGGAGACAGCCAATAATGTCGGCAATGCTGTAAAAAGAATGACAGATTTGTCCAGAACCGATGGACAGGGGCATGATATGTCGATTATGGCCGGAGGTTCTGGTATTACAGTGCATTGTAATTACAAAAGCCAAGATAGCTTGCTCAAAGATCTTCAATTACACTGCATGCACAGAAAATATTTAACAAAATCATCTAAATGGTTTGGAATTGGCAAGCATGCCCTTTCCGAGGCGCCATTTGATGTGGTTGTAATAGGTGATTTTCCATGGAAGCAATCTGATGAAATGGATAGGGTAACTAGCAAGATGCAGTCGCCAGGACTTAGGCCTACCGAGTTAAAATCCGTATTTAAAAATAGGATTAAAGTTGGAAGAAATAATTTATGCCCATGTGGTAGCGGAATTAAATATAAGAAATGTTGTTTGAAATAAAAGGAGCATGCCTTTGGTGTTATAATAAAGCCTTTTTACGTTACACTAAACGGCACAAAACCAATGTTATATGCTATATATGCAGCAATATCAGATGGTTATTAACCAAATTCAAATCCTCTCCCCGCAACCAATCTCAGAGCCGATTACAGGCATTTCTAGCATAATGATATTTCGATGTGGCTAATATGCGGTCAACACCTGTGACGGATTGTACCAAGTAGTCTATACTGTTATCACCTCTCAATACTGCGTGAGAATATTGTTTTGATGCAATAAATTATAATGCTCTCGAAAAACTTTATTTTGCACTGCTTACTTCAGAGTGATACTAGTAGTAATAATCGTTATTTCTATAGATGGCTTGCCTCTTAAATAAAAAGTTGCTACAAGTCAGCACCTAATTGAAATTAATTCTCAGTTACAAACTTGGAAAGAGAAATAAGAATGAAGAAACTATTTATGATGCTGGGACTGGCTTCTGGGTTAGCATTTGCATTTGGCCATGAAGTATCCGCCAAGGAGGTGAATCTCTATTCTGCACAAAAAGAACATTTGATTCGCCCTATATTAAATGAATTCCAAAAAGAAACCGGCATTAAAGTCAATATGGTGACGGGTGATGAGGCTGCCTTAGTGACACGATTGGAGCATGAAGGCAGGAACACACCAGCAGACCTTTTACTCACGGTGGATATTGGTAATATTTATCAGGCAAAAGCCAAGGGATTGCTGCAATCGGTAGATTCGGGAACCTTGAAGATACAAATTCCTGATTATTTGCGCGGCCCTGATGGGCAATGGTATGGCTTGACGATTCGTTCGCGTGCTATCTTTTACAACAAAGATAAACTTTCCCCAGATGCGATTTCAACCTATGAAGCGTTGGCAGATGAGCAATGGCGCAACCAGCTGTTAATTCGCTCTTCTTCCAATGTGTATAACCAGTCACTGGTCGCATCCATGCTAGCACATCACGGAGAAGAAAAAACCAAGCAATGGCTAAAAGGCGTTGTTGCTAACTTTGCACGCGCACCACAAGGTGGCGACTCAGATCAGTTACGCGCACTGGCCGCCGGTGAAGGCAGTATCGCAGTGGCCAACACCTATTATTATGGGCGCTTGATTGCCGGTGGTGATGACATCGAGAATGATCTGGTGAAAGAGAAGGTTGGCATCATTTTCCCCAATCAGGATGGACGTGGGGCGCACGTAAATATTCGCGGTGGTGGTGTGACCAAACATGCTAAGAATAAAGACAATGCTATCAAACTGCTGGAATTTCTTGCCGGTGATAAAGCACAAAGCTTCTTTGCTGAAAATAACCTTGAATATCCGGCTAAGTTAGGCGTTAAAATACCTGAGGCGCTTGAAGCATGGGGCGAACTAAAGCGCGATACTTTAAACCTTGAATTGGTTGGTCAGTATCAAGCTCGAGCCATCGAGCTGATGGATGAGGTGAAATGGCCTTAATTCATGCAAAACCCTGTCGCTAACTTTTTTTTATCATGGTTTGAAAAACGCTCGCTAATAATGTGGCTGGCAGTCACCTTTTGTTTTCTGCTGTCTTTACCCCTTTTATTTGTAACGACAAGCTGGTTGTTTGAAAGTGAAGGCGGGCTTGCGTATCTGCTAAAGCAAGGGTTGCTGGCAACTTATAGCCTCAACAGCATTATCATCACGGTCGGAACGGCAATCTTCACCTGCGTTCTTGGTGTGAGCGCAGCTTTCTTTGTGACATGTAGCTCTATGCCCTATAAGTCAGCCATACGCTGGCTTATGATGGTGCCGTTTGCCGTGCCAAGTTATGTGGCGGCGATTGTCTATGCTGACCTGCTTGATAGCGCGGGACCGATACAATTGTTTATTCGTGACCTCTTGGGCTTATCCTTTGGCGACTATTGGTTTCCTTCCATACGGTCTGTTGAGGGGAGTATTTTTATATTAAGTATCACGCTCTACCCTTATGTGTATTTGCTCGCCTGCAATGCCTTTGCAACACAGCCACGCCATATGCTGGAAAGCGGTCAATTGCTTGGTTTAAACAATCGCCAGCTTTTCTTTCGCGTGATGCTTCCAATGGCGCGTCCGATGATTGTGGTGGGTTTAGCGCTCGTGATGATGGAAACGCTGGCCGATTTTGGCGTTGTCAGCTTGTTTGGTATTTCTACCTTTACCACCGGTATTTACCGCTCATGGCAGGGTCTTTATGACCCTGTAGCAGCGGGACAGATGGCCTCACTTCTGCTGGTTTTTATATTGGCTGTTTTATGGATTGAGAAACGTTCCAGAAAACAGGCACGCTATGCAAACCCCACTACCGTGAACGCCCCTTCACTTACATTTGCCTTATCTGGTTGGGCAAAATGGTGCGCTTTAGGATATTGCTTGCTTATCGTCATGCTGGGCTTTTTTATTCCTTGCGCCGTACTGCTTTATTGGACAAGTAGCTCCTATGAGACACTTGTAGACAACTACACAATC
>CAYGPX010000162.1:0-4126 GCA_964351935.1 uncultured Rickettsiales bacterium
TCCCTCCAGCGCAGCAAAAGGCACGCGCATCTGGTCTATTACCACTGCTATATTGACATCCAAACCTATACGAAGTGCAAAAAACATTAAGCTACAATGCAGCACTGCAAATGTAATGGAAATCAGCACAACTTTACGAATCGACACACCCTTAATTTTTATGAAGGGCAGCAAGATAAGTGCTACCAAAAGTAACCGCAATCCTAGCAGAAAGAACACAGGAAAATAAGTTGCCGCTGCTTTAGCAGCTACAAAGTTTAGCCCCCATATGGCAGTAATAAAAATTGCTAAAAATATATCGCGCGGAGTCACGTCTAGATAGTTCCCTTTTTTCCCGCTTATAGTGAACGTTAATTTCACTTCACGCTAAGTGTTTAAGGCAATAAAATACCACACACTACGATGCAGAAATTTTCTCAAATCTGTGAAACAAGCGTATCAACTACACTAAAGCAAGGATACTTCCCATTACAGCAGACCACCTTACTTCAAGTTATAATCTCTCAAAAGCACCTAGGCAAGCGGGAAGTTTAGGTAGCGTTCTCAATGGAGGGACTTATCTAAAACGATGCTTAACGCGAATCATCTCATAGGCATTGGTGAGTGCAGTGAAGCGTTCATTGGCAATAGTAACCAACTCTTCAGGCACATCATTTCCGGTAAATTTATCCGGATGATACTGCTGCACTGCTTTGCGATATGCCGCTTTTAGCTTAGCAAGCGTCACTTCTTTTTTATTTACTTCTAATAATTCATATGGATTCTTAAATTGTGGCAAGGTATGGCAACGTAAAATATTACGAAATTCCTGCTCGTTAAATCCAAATGCCAGTACGATATTTTTTAGAAATAAAATCTCTTTCGGATTAAGTGGCGCATCCAGCCCTGCAAATTTAAATAGCGCATCCACCAGCTCTTCCAACATAATTTTATTGTCTTTATTTGCTGGGTGGAAGCGAGCAATACGCTTGGCATAGTGCGTTGCATCCATTTTATCTTTCAGCGCCTCGCGAAAAGCCTCTTCTACGCTAAAGCCTTCGGCAATCTCAGCCATAGCAAACGCCTCGCGAAATCCTTGAATCTCTTCTTTTCGAAGTGCTCCATCCACCGTTGCCAGCTTTGCCGCAATAGCTGTGATGAAAAAGGTAACTGCAATTTGATCGACCTGACGTTGATGCTCAGAGCGTTTGCGGTGTTCTAACTGATCTTTGTCTGCCGTTTCCACCCAATATTGCTTTGTAAAGATACGCAATCCATCATGGAACATGCCAGAAAGGAGGCGCTTCTTTTCATCCTGCTGTAAAAGACGGAGAGCGGTCATATAAACACTTGAATAGGTTTTCAGTGAATGTGGCGACATCGCACCACTAACAGACGCACACATTATAGGATAATACAAAAAAACACAAGCAATTGAGAAAAAAGAGAACAAGAAGACACACCCTAAGCAAGAGTGACTAAAGCTTTTTATCCGTTTTCCGGTCTTTCTTTAATGCCTTTTCGTTGCGACTCAATTTAGCGGTTTCATCCCCCACTTCTTCAGCAGCTGATTGGATATCCTTGAGCGAGCGGATATATTCCCGCAACTGCATCTCCATTTCTGTTGTGTCTTTTACACTCGATGCCAGCTTTTTCTTTACGCGCTCCAATTCGGCGGTGCGTTCCTGCACTTCCGCATCAATCATTATATAAGCATCTTCTAGCATTTTCTGTGCTTTTTCGCGCTCGATAATTTCATCGTTTAGCTGTTCATTTACGCGCATCAACTGTTGCGGACTCACCAACTGCAATGCCTGTGGTATAATTTTCACTGCCACACAAAATGTCAGCACTGAGGTAATCGCCGTCAGCATTTTCACTAATCCTGAAAAAGCATAGTTTGGGTTCCACAACACCCAAATATTAATCAAGTGTGTTGTGCCACACAGAAGTATAAAAGCACCAAAAAGCACAAGCACACTTTTAAATGGAAAATCTTTGCGATGACGAACAAAATAAATCAAGACAAAAGGTATAGAAAAATAGGCTGCGGCAATCAGCGAGTCTGAAATAACATGTAGCCACAAAATTTCAGGCTGCCACAGGAAGCAATGCCCGTGCGGCATAAAATATTCAGAGTTAAAGAATTCCCCAACAGCTGCCAACATCACTCCCCCATCTACCTAATACACACGTGCCCTAAGGCACTGCAATCAGGGAAATAGGATAACTCGTAAAAAGATTTTTACAACCCTAAATTGAACGCAACGCAAGAAAAATCAGTATGATAGAAAGCAGGCAGCTTTCACACTGCCATTCACAACTATTCACTCTTAATCTGTTGCGTCGCTACTTCTAAAAACTCAGCCATTTTTTCACGCAAATCGCGGTCATCTAACTCAACGCCGGCACGCTCAAAATCTGCCTTAATTTTACGCACCACATCTTCTTCGCCGGGCTCGTCAAAATCTGCCTCTACGACGGTTTTGGCATAAGCACTTACTTCTTCAGGTTTCATGCCAAGCTTTTCAGCCACCCACTCACCCAACAATCTATTACGACGTGCCACCGCTTTAAAATCAGTCTCACCGTCATGAGCAAATTTCTTTTCTTGATTATCTTTGCGTTTATCGAAGGAGTTCATAGCATTTCCAGTTAAAAATTAAGTAAAAAATTATGAATTCTATTGCAAAATCTTTATTTTCCGCTAGATATAGCAGCAATTTTGATTTTACGAAAAGTTACAGATTCCGTCCGTTCGTTTAATACAAAAGCTCGGTAAGTTCAACTCTTTTTCGGTATTAACATTCGCATGAGCACACAAAGAACCCGCAAACAAGTGTATGAAGGCAAAGCCAAAATCTTGTTTGAAGGCCCAGAGCCCGGCACAATTATCCAGTATTTTAAAGATGATACCACAGCATTTAACGGCGAAAAACAAGCGGTTATCTCAGGAAAAGGTGTATTGAACAATCGTATCAGCGAATATATTATGACGCGGCTGAACGAGTTTGGCATTCCTACGCATTTCATCAAAACACTCAACATGCGTGAACAGCTGGTGCGTGAAGTAGAAATCATCCCGATTGAAGTGGTGGTGCGCAACGTAGCAGCAGGAAGTCTTTCCAAGCGCCTTGGCATCCCCGAAGGCACACATTTACCTGAAACACTGGTAGAGTTTTACTATAAAGATGATGAGCTG
Organism: uncultured Rickettsiales bacterium; assembly: GCA_964351935.1. Taxonomy (GTDB): domain Bacteria; phylum Pseudomonadota; class Alphaproteobacteria; order Rickettsiales; family CAYGPX01; genus CAYGPX01. The sequence goes on from CAYGPX010000162.1 coordinate 3,182, forward strand.
GGCGATCCACTCGTATCTGAATCGCATATTTTTGCTTTTGGCTGGTCAGTCGAAGAAGAGCTTGAAGAAATCCGCCACACCGCGCTGCGTGTGAACGATTTTCTCTATGGCCTATTTATGGCACTCGATATCAAACTGGTAGATTTCAAGCTCGAATTTGGCCGTATCTTCCACGATACCTATATGGAATTAGTACTCGCTGATGAAATCAGCCCTGATTCATGCCGTTTGTGGGATGTCAAAACCAACGAGAAGTTGGATAAAGACGTATTCCGTCGCGACCTTGGCAACTTAGAAGACGCTTATCGCAAAGTAGCGCACCGTCTTGGCATCATCATTGACGAAAATCTTGATGAAAGCGAAGGCCGCCCTGCAAAAAACACCACCTCACCCCAAGAATCTTTATAAGCAACAGGAAGACTCATGAAAGCACGCGTATTCATTACTCTTAAAAATGGCGTATTAGATCCACAAGGCAAAGCTATTGAAACTGCTCTTGGCCATCTTGGCTTTGACGGAGTTGATTCGGTTCGCCAAGGAAAGTTGATTGAAATCTCACTAAAAAGCACCGATAAAGCCAAAGCTGAACAAGAGCTTAAAAGCATGTGCGAGAAGCTTTTGGCAAACACTGTCGTTGAAAACTACAGTTATGAGCTAAGTGCCTAACATTGCTTATGCGCGGCAAGCAGCAACAGCATAAAAACTAACCACCAAACACGGACTAACAGCACATGAAATCCGCCGTTATTGTTTTTCCCGGTTCAAATTGTGACCGCGATATGTTCTCCGCCATTAAATCCATTAGTGGCAAAGCACCGCAAATGGTCTGGCATGCTGATGCCACGCTACCCGATGGGCTAGATTTCATCGCACTTCCGGGCGGCTTTTCTTATGGTGATTTTTTACGAAGTGGCGCGATGTCTGCGCGCGCTCCGAAGATGGGTG
>CAYGPX010000163.1:0-4097 GCA_964351935.1 uncultured Rickettsiales bacterium
AATGCCGAAATTGCAGTGATGGGGCCAAAAGGTGCGGCGAACATTCTCTTCCGCGAACATGTGGGAGATGAAGAAAAAATGCAGGAGTTGACCGATGCATATATCGAAAAATTTGCATCTCCTTTTGCAGCGGCTGCCCGTGGGTTTATTGATGAAGTAATTCGTCCACAAAATACGCGTTGGCGTATCTGTCGGGCGCTCACTTTACTAAAAACCAAAAAAGTAGAAACTCCATGGAAAAAGCACGACAATCTTCCTTTATAAGGAAGGAGTGCTTAGGACTAAGCAATAGGAAAAAAAAGAGCGAGGTTAGGAAGCCGAGCCTCTTTAGTCAGCCCAAGGCTGTCAGGCTTATTTGAAAAGTTAGGAAGCTTTTCAAGGAGCAACAAAAAATAGGGAAGAATATGTTTGAAAAAATTCTAATCGCAAATCGTGGTGAAATTGCTTGCCGTATTATTCGTACTGCGCGTAATTTGGGTATTAAAACGGTAGCAGTTTATTCTGAAGCCGATACAAATTCAGCACATGTAACGATGGCGGATGAAGCGGTTTATATTGGCCCATCCCCTGCGAGTCAGAGCTATCTTGATATTCCTCGTATTCTGGCTGCTATTCGTTCAACCGGTGCAGATGCAGTGCATCCGGGTTTTGGCTTTTTGTCTGAAAATGCTGAATTTGCACGCGCGCTAGATAAAGAAGGCGTAGTGTTTATTGGCCCCTCGGTTGAGGCAATCGGCAGTATGGGCGATAAAATTGAAGCAAAAAAGTTGGCACAAATTGCCAATGTAAGCACCATTCCCGGCTATATGGGCGTGATTAAGAACGAAAAAGAAGCAGAAAAAATTGCTGCAAAAATCGGATTTCCGGTGATGGTGAAAGCCGCCGCAGGTGGTGGTGGTAAAGGCATGCGTGTTGTTCATAAAAAAGAAGAGGTTGCCCAAGCGTATCGTTCTGCAACGAATGAAGCGCGTAACAGCTTTAATGATGAGCGTATCTTTATTGAAAAATATATTCAAAGACCGCGCCATATTGAAATTCAGGTATTGGCCGATCAATTTGGTAATACCGTATGCTTGGGTGAGCGCGAATGCTCTATTCAGCGTCACCATCAGAAAGTGATTGAAGAAGCACCAAGCCCATTTATTGACGAAAAAACACGTCAGAATATGTATAAGCAATGTGTATCGCTGGCGAAAAAAGTGGGATATTATTCTGCGGGAACGGTAGAGTTTATCGTGGATGCAGGAAAAAATTTCTACTTCCTAGAGATGAACACAAGGCTACAAGTAGAACACCCCGTGACTGAACTTGTGACGGGCTATGATATTGTTGAGCAGATGATTCGTGTCGCAGCAGGCGAAAAGCTTTCGATGAAGCAGTCGGATGTAAAATTGACAGGTTGGGCGATTGAAAGCCGTATTTATGCGGAAGATCCTACCCGTGGATTTTTACCATCGAGCGGTCGTATTTCAGAATATAAAGAACCTGAGGCCAGCACCAATGTGCGCGTAGATAGTGGCGTATATGAAGGTGGTCAAGTGAGCATGTTCTATGATGCTATGATTGCCAAGCTTTGTACTTACGCGCCTACGCGTCAGGAAGCAATTCAGCATATGCAGGCAGCGCTGGGTGATTATGTGATTCATGGAATTTCGCATAATATCAGCTTTTTAGAAGCTGTGATGGCGCATCATCGCTTTGCTTCGGGTGATATTACGACTAACTTTATTGAAGAAGAATATCCGGACGGTTTTTTTGGTGCAGAAATTACTTCTGAAACTACCAAAGCATTCATCGCCGTGGCAGTGATGTATCACTATATGGATGCGCAGCGTGCTTCTACAATTTCAAGTCAAATGCCAGGGCGCGCACGCCAAATAGGAAATCGTTGCGTGGTAACGGTGGATGATGAGATGGAATATCCTGTTTATGTGCGCGAGCGCGAGGGTACACGCTACATCACGCATGATACAGAAGACCTTACCGTCGATCCCGAGTGGACGTTGGGCAATCGCCTGTTCCGCGGTAATGTAAATGGCAAGAATGTGAGCGTAAAAATTGATCAATTTGCAGGTGGAATTTACCTCACCCACGCAGGTGCACGCGTGAAGGTGCGTATTGCTAGCCCACGCGCAGCTGAACTTGCTAAGTTTGTGCCTACCGCTACTGAAGAAGGTAATGCCATGCATTTGGAAGCACCAATTTCAGGCATGGTGGTAGAGGTGAAGGTGAAAGAAGGCGATATCATCAAAAAAGGGCAAGAGTTGCTTATTTTGGAAGCCATGAAGATGGAAAACATTATTGTGGCCGAGAACGAAGTGAAAGTCGTAAAAATTCATACCGGCAAGGCCGAAAACGTCAGTTATGGCCAGTTGATTATGGAATTTGAGCCAGCGCCTGAAGAATAAGGTGAATTGCTTGTTTCCTTGTTTTAAGATACAATAGTCTCTGGAAATGAGGATACGATGCAAAATACCAAAGGCTTTACCCTTTTAGAACTCTCTATCGTCATCGTTATCATTGGTTTGATTGTAGCTGGTATCAGTGCTGGCCAAAGCTTGGTTCAGCAAGCTAATTTGCGTCAAACTATTTCTTATCTAAAAGAATTTGATACGTCACTTGCTTCATTTAAATTACAGTATGATGCATTGCCGGGCGACATGATAAATGCTAATGACTATTGGAGTGATGCCACGAGCGGGAATGGCAATGGACAGGTGCGGTGTAATACCACAGGTGATGAATGTTGGCGCTTATGGATGCACCTAGATTCACAGCATGCTGGACTTTTTCCTGGTATATTTAATGGCAATAATGAAGCCCCAACTGATGCAATGGGGTTGGTACAAATGCCGACGGTTAATTATGACTCTTATTTGACTGTTTTAGGGAATAAAAACCTTCTTCTAGGTTGGCTTAATGCGACAGGGCCTATTGCTCAGAGCTTAGATTTAAAAGTGGATGATGGCGTCCCCACTCGAGGTAGGATGATTACCGTGCCTGTTTTTTTAAGTAGTAACGATTGCGTGAAGCAAGATGACGGCACTACCAATGCTGCAAATTCTTACACAGGCATTGGTATCTATAATGTTCAGCAAACATCAGAAGTATGTTCAGTTCACTATATTCCTACCATACAAAATTGATGTTTTTTATGTCTAAAAAGTATGAGTTTGCTGCTAAACTACTTTTTGTTTACTTAAAATAATAAAAAGAAAAAATATACATGCCAAAGCCTTTGCTATGGGGTGCGGCCGCTTTTCTTCTACTGGCCCTATCTAAGACACCCACTGTTATACATCAATACGCTTTTCTCTTTTTGGGGCAATCTAGAGGGGCTTGTTTGCATACTCCTGTCACGTGATGGCACAGTAAATTGTGCTAATTGTCTAAAATTTATACATTTTTCGTTTTTGTTAACCTTTTGTTTACTAGTTAGAATTATACTAAATTAACAGGGAGAGATGACTTCGCATAGCAAAGGTATTGTTTATGCATGGAGGCAAAAGGTCAGAAGCGCGAGGGCAACATGACATATAATATCCTATTAGTTGAGGATGACAGTGCACAAGTGCACCTTCTCAAACATATTATTCAAGATAAGTGGAAATATCAAACCACGGTAGTAAGTAACGGGCAGGATGCTATTAACTTACTTACCTCAGATCAGGCTAGTACCATTGATCTTGTTTTATTAGATTTAGTAATGCCAGGTGGTGTGGATGGGCTGCAAGTGCTCAATGAAGTGAAGCCGCTTCAGCCAAATTTACCTATTATTGTTCGTACAGGGCATGATGATATCGATATTGCCGTACAGGCGATGAAAGCGGGGGCAACCGACTTTTTAAAGAAAAAAGATGAACCTGAGCGTTTGCAGGCAAGTATCGTGAATGCACTGCGCATTCATGTGCTGCATGATGAACTCTCGCGTCTTAAGAAATCGATGAAAGGAACCACTACGTTTGATGAAATTATTGGACACAGCAAACCCGTGGAAGAAATGCTAGAGCTGGCGCGTAAAGTTTCTATCTCTAATATTCCTGTGTTGCTGGAAGGCGAAAGCGGAGTAGGGAAAGAGCTGTTAGCACGTGCTATTC
>CAYGPX010000164.1:0-4073 GCA_964351935.1 uncultured Rickettsiales bacterium
CTTTTCCCACTTCTAGTTCACTCCAATTTCTAATATCAAGCCCAATCACGCTAAGTGTGGCGGGAGGATAGCCAGCATTTAAGACTCTCAAGGCTTTGGTGTTTCCGTGTGAACCGCAAAGCAGTTTGAGTAATTGTTCAATACCCGGATTATGCGCAACCACGATGATGCTTTCAGGGTTATCATCCACTTTATTCAAATAGCGTATCATTTCCCCAGCAGAGGCTAAATAAAGTGATTTATCGTAAATGGGTTCGTGCTTAAATTTGCCAGCGAGTAAAATGCGCTGGCATGTATCGGTGGTGCGTTTAGCGGCTGAAACAAACCACTTCTCGGGCTTGATATGCTCTAAACGCATGGTTTCACCCACTTCTTTTGCCTCTTCTTTTCCTTTCACAGAAAGGGGGCGCAAATCATCAGCTAGCCCTGTTGGGCTGGCGGTGCTAGCATGGCGAAGAAGGTAGAGTTTTTTCATAACAATCAATTCACCGCTTAAACGTTTTTTTTATAGTGTGTAAAAATATAGTTTAGTTTATGTGTATTATACAACAAAGAACGCGAAATTTGACGTAAAATCTTTGCGACCACATGATAATAAAACTATGATACTATAAGTGAACAACGCAAACAATTTTTATACTAATTGAGCAAAGATTTTGACACAAGAATCATTGAACGCACCTGAAAAAATATTTGATAAGCCGCATGAGCGCTTTATCAATCGTGAGCTCTCATGGCTGGAGTTTAACAAGCGCGTGATGGAAGAAGCAGAAAATAAATATGTTCCTCTTTTGGAGCGTGTTAAATTTTTATCTATTTCGGCGGATAATCTTGATGAATTTGAGATGGTGCGCGTGGCAGGCTTAAAGGAGCAAATCCGCAATAAAAGTGAGGCGGTAAGCCAAGATGGGCTAACTCCAGCAAAGCAGCTGAAGGCCATTTATAAGAAAGTAGAATCACTCACTGACCAGCAGCTAGAATGTTGGAAGCAGTTAAAGGCTGACCTTAAGCAAGAAAAGATAGAAGTAGTAGACGGGGATAAGCTAAGAAAGAGAGAGCGCGAACATTTGCGAAAAGATTTCTTGGAGAATATTTTTCCTGTTTTAAGCCCGATTGCAATTGATCCTGCACATCCATTTCCGTTTTTGCCAAGCCGTGGCTTTGCGGTGTTGTTGCAGCTTAAATTAGCGGGTGCGCAGAAGCCAGAATCTAAGGCATCATCGGTGATTAAAAAAGCCGTGATTCCGCTGCCATCAAACATAAATCGCTTTATCAGATTGCCCGGCAATGGCGACAGATTCATTTTGCTGGAAGAGGTGATACGCCTGTTTGAAAATGAACTTTTTCCACGTTATGAAATTCAGCGTTTTGGCGTGGTGCATATCATCCGTGATGGTGATTTGGATATTGAAGAAGAAGCCGAAGACCTTGTAAGCCACTTTGAATCTGCCGTAAAACGCCGCAGAAGAGGGCGCGTTATTTGCTTGAAAGTTAGCTCTTATATGCCAAAACATCTACTGGATTATGTGGTGGAAGAGCTGCAAGTACAGCAAGAAGACGTCATAAAAATGGGTGATCTTCCAGGGCTTTCTAGCTTGGCAGAAATTTATGCTAATTGTGATCGTCCAGATTTAAAATTTACGTCGTATGAGCCGCGCTATCCTGAGCGTATTAACGATTTTAATGGCGATTGTTTTGCCGCCATTGCTAATAAAGATATTGTGATTCACCATCCGTTTGAAAGTTTTGATGTGGTGGTGCGGTTCTTGCAGCAAGCCGCTCGGGATGAAAAGGTGGTGGCGATCAAGCAAACGCTCTATCGCACCAGCAATGATTCTCCAATCGTGAGAGCATTGATTGAGGCAGCAGAGGCGGGCAAGTCTGTCACTGCGGTGGTGGAGCTAAAAGCACGTTTTGATGAAGAAGCAAATATTCGTTTATCACGAGATTTAGAGCGTGCAGGCGTGCAAGTGGTCTATGGGTTTGTAGAGTTGAAAACCCACGCAAAAATATCACTCGTGGTAAGAAAAGAAGAGGCGACCTTGCGCTCTTATGTGCATTTTGGTACGGGAAACTATCACCCCATTACCGCCAAAGTCTATACCGACCTGTCGTTTTTTACGTGCGATGCAGCGCTTTGCCGAGATGCGGCCTATCTGTTTAATTATATGACGGGTTATTCGCCGCCTGATACATTTGAAAAAATATCCATGTCGCCACTTACGATGCGCAAAACCATTTTGGATATGATTCATGGAGAAATAAAGCAGGTAAATGATGGCAAGAAGGGGCATATTTGGGCGAAGATGAACTCGCTAGTAGACGCTGAAATTATTGATGCGCTCTATTTTGCCTCGCAAGCGGGTGTGAAAGTAGAGCTGATTGTACGTGGTATTTGTAGTTTGCGTCCGGGCATTAAAGGTTTTTCAGATAATATTAAAGTGAAAAGCGTGATTGGTCGCTTTTTAGAACATTCGCGTATTTATTGTTTTGGAAATGGCGAAGGGTTGCCTTCACCTAAAGCGAAGTTGTTTATTTCATCCGCAGACTGGATGCCGCGTAATTTAAATCGTCGTGTTGAAGTGTTGGTACCGATTGAAAACCCTACCGTGCATGAGCAAATTATGGGACAGATATTGCAAGCAAACCTGCGTGATGAAAAGCAAAGTTGGCATATGCAGTCAGATGGTAGCTATAAGCGCTCTGACTATCGCAAGCAGGCATTCTCGATGCATGATTATTTTATGACGAACCCTAGCCTTTCAGGCCGAGGTAAGGCATTGACAGAGACGGCATCAAAAATTCAGAAGAAAAAAATATACCGCTTATTGCGCTCGTGGCCAAAATCGAAGATAGAATTTAGTACAGACTCGTAAAAGTTGATGCACCTTGAGTTGAAAAAGTCTAATATGAAATATACTATGACTTGATTTCAGCAAAAGGTGGGTAAGTATGAGAGGAAAGCGCTTCCTTGAACGTAAAGATATTAAACGTTTAATTGGTCAAGCCAAAGATTTTACCATTCGCTGGCGCGGGTTACATGTGCTAACGGTGGGTTCGTCTATCATTCTGAGTTTGGTTTCGCTGGTTCTTTTGTGGACGGCTTACAGCAATAATAGCCTAAGCGCTGCTTACGCACTGCCACTTTTTTTAAGCTTTTGCGTGACATTGGTGCTTATTTTTTCATTGCATCAATGTTTTACACGTGTGACTTATATCGAGTTTCTCTCACTTTTATTCGCATCTTCAGCGCGGGTGGAAACCGAGTTTTTGATGATTCTTAATCGACGTGGCATCGTGGTTTATTGTGATGATAATTATGATCGCTTATTTAAGAACTTGCCTGATATTCGTGATTTCCAGGAGTTTCTGGCATTAGATGGTATCAAAAAAGAGCATGCCGACCAAGTGACCAAAGCATTGATGGAGCGTGAAGCAGTTGAAGTACCATTTGATTATAAAGGGTTGGATGACGAGAAAGTAAGCGTCACTCTAAAGCTAGAGCCGTTATCGCGCCCTAAGAACTACAATGTTCTGCGTGCCATTAAACGTCATTAATTTTTTATATTGAAAAAAGTTACAAATATCAATATGATTGCATGAGCAGAAAATATTTTCTGTGAAAGAACTGGATATCAAGCGATGGTTTGTGTATGATTTTTTCTCCTCAAGTTCATGAGGGTTCATCTATGGCGGGCTTTGCCATCAGTTAGAGAAAAGCAGATTTTAGTATTTAGTAACATGTTGGTTTAAGGTCAGGAAAGCACCCTATGGAAGATAATAGACAAAAAGCGTTAGATACGGCACTCTCTCAAATTGAAAAAAGCTTTGGTAAAGGTTCAGTAATGAAGCTTGGTCAGCGCACCGCGATGAAAGTAGAATCAATTCCAACAGGTTCACTTGGTTTGGATTTGGCACTGGGTGTCGGTGGTATGCCAAAAGGTCGTATCATTGAAATTTTTGGCCCTGAAAGCTCAGGTAAAACCACATTAACCCTACATATTGTTGCGGAAGCGCAGAAAAAAGGCGGCACATGTGCATTCGTAGATGCAGAGCACGCGCTAGACCCAGAT
>CAYGPX010000165.1:0-1012 GCA_964351935.1 uncultured Rickettsiales bacterium
ACCTCCTGTTTAAAGAGCAATATAAACTAATCTTAAAATATCTCAACAGAACCTAGCCCTAAATGATTTAGTTAATACCAGCACTGCTGCAAGTGCATTTTTAGATTTACTTATATTTGCATAATAAAGCTTCACTGTTATTCACCCCTAACCACACCGCCAGTATGGGTCTAAGTATGGGTCTGTAACGCCCTCATGCAGGCAAGCCATTGATTTACTGGGGTAATTCAAAAGAAAATGGCGGACAGGGAGGGATTCGAACCCTCGATGCGGTTTAAAGCCACATACTCCCTTAGCAGGGGAGCGCCTTCAGCCACTCGGCCACCTATCCGCTTATTGCTTTTCTTTTGCTTGGCAAAAGAGATAGATCTCTTCTAAAGTGCCTGCAGCGTTTTTTCAAGCTTTAAAATAAAATTTCTGGAAAAAAAGAAACTTAAGCCTCAATCAATAAGTAAGTGAAGCGCTTTTAGAGATTAAGGCACGTAAAAGTAGAGTAATTTAGCTCCCACTATTGACCCACGGCTTGTTATCTATATAAAAGAACCATAAGTATTATACAATATTATATTAAAATCCTATCAAGAGAGCTACCAATGTTAAAAAAATTTACTGTTACAGCTGTCGCGGCTGCTTTACTTACTACAACAGGTTGTGCCAGCATAATCAGCAAGTCTTCTTACCCTGTTGCCATTAAAAGTATGCCAGAAGATTCATCTTTTGCTGTTTATAATGAACAAGGTGAAAAAATCCATACTGGAACAACACCTTCAACCGTAACTCTAAAGTCAGGTGATGGTTTTTTCTCTGGTGCACATTACACCGTTAAATATATGAAAAAAGGCCATGAATCACAAACAATGAGCATCACTCCAAGTGTTGATGGCTGGTATATAGCAAACATACTATTTGGTGGGCTTCCTGGCCTTCTAATCGTAGATCCACTTACTGGGGCTATGTATAAACTGCCTGACGCGATCACTGGGTATGTAGGGAGAGCTAAGCGGCGTGAGCG
>CAYGPX010000165.1:1022-4018 GCA_964351935.1 uncultured Rickettsiales bacterium
ACTCCGAGAAACTGTTAGTGCAGATTTGAGCAAATCAAAAAGTGCACTTCTTGAAAACCAAACCATTACATTCATGAATTTAGAAGATGTACATCCAAATCAACGTAAAAACTTAGTTAAAGTTAACTAATTCGTTAGCAAGGGGCGGGCGACATTTATATGGCCCGCCTCTTTACCTAACATTTATTACCTGAATAATTAAGCAATTAATATTACACTTTAATGACATCAAGAGCACACTCAATGCTAAAAAAACTTACTGCATCAGTTATTGCGATGGCCATATTCACAACAGGCTGCGCGAGCATTGTGAGTAAATCTTCATATCCAATTACTATTGATAGCACGCCTGAAGCCTCATATTTTGCTATTTACAATGAAGCTGGCGAAAAAATTCATACAGGAAAAACACCATCCAGAATAACGCTGGAAGCTGGGGACAGCTATTTCTCAAAAGCACATTATACCTTAAAATATAAGAAAAAAGGCTATCAAGAACAAACCATTAAAGTAACACCCTACCTTGATGGATGGTTTTATGGAAACTTAGTTTTTGGTGGCTTAGTAGGCGTACTTATTGTAGATCCACTTACGGGTGCTATGTATAAACTTCCTGAAGCGATCACTGTTAATTTAAGTAAATCTAAGAGTGCTAAGCTTGAAAATCAAACCATCACTTTTATGTTCCTAGATGATGTACACCCTAATCAACGTAAGAATTTAGTTAAAGTTAACTAATCACTAAGAAAGAGGCGGGCATTTTTTATATAGCTCGCCTCTTTCTACATATTCACTTCATCAACACCACAGCCCGCTCAATTCCCGCTAAATCTTTTTCAATAGAGTGAAGCTGCAAGCCTGCATTTTCCATTATCTTTGCAATGGTTTGTGCTTGCCCTATGCCTGCTTCAATCACCGCTAGTCCATTTGGTTTCAATACATAAGCAATAACAGGTGCAAAGGCTTGATAACAATCATAGCCATCATCGCCACCATCTAATGCTAGCATTGGCTCAAACGATTTTACTTCAGTTTCTAATGTTTCAATATCTTGCGAAGGGATGTATGGCGGGTTGGTTATTACTACATCAAAGGCTTGATGATATTGCGACACATCACATAACGAGGCCGCATCTTGATTTAACCATTTGGAGCGCTTATTAACACCGAGATTTTCTGCATTTTGTTGGGCTACAGCAAGTGCCTTGGCTGAAATATCGCCCCCCACACCATGCGCATTCTGATATTCTGAAAGTATCGTCAGCAATAGACATCCTGAGCCTGTTCCTAAATCTAGTACATTAAGTGGCTGCGTTTTGTCTGCAAAGTGCTTTAAGACTTCCTCAATAAGCGTTTCACTATCTGCTCTTGGGTCGAGCACATCATTGGTCACTACAAAATCACGCCCCCAAAACTCACGCACACCCAAAAGGTGCGACATTGGTTCGCGCGCCATTCTTCGCTTTAATAGATGTTCAAACTCCGATTGTTGGCTAGCTGAAAGCTCACCCTCACCTCTTAAAAGATATTCTCTTGTCTGATGAAGCGCCTTGCACAACAAAAGCTCTGCATCCAACGCCCACGAGCTAATGCCTGATTCGCGGAGCTGTTTTTTTGCTTGCTGGAGTTTGGTTAGAAGCATCGCTAGGTTTTATATTAAAATGTTAGATGTTAATGCCCATCATAAACCCACGATGTATTAGCATTCCAAAACAAGAATCAAACTGCAGCAGCGAGTTTTTGCGCCTGATCTTCAGATGATAAAGCATTCACTAACTCATCTAACTGACCATGGGTAACAATCTCTTCAATTTTATAAAGCGTTAGATTAATGCGGTGGTCGCTCACGCGCCCTTGAGGATAGTTGTAGGTGCGAATACGCTCTGAACGGTCACCCGAACCCACCTGCCCTTTACGATCAGCTGCGCGTTCTGCAGCCAGTTTTTCACGTTCAGCTTCATAAACACGAGAACGCAGGATTTTCATCGCTTTCGCACGATTTTTATGCTGTGATTTTTCATCTTGTTGAGAGACCACCACACCTGTTGGAATGTGCGTAATACGCACGGCACTTTCTGTCGTGTTTACGTGTTGACCACCCGCACCAGAGGCACGGAACACATCCACACGCAAGTCTTTCTCTTCAATATGCACATCCACTTCTTCAGCTTCTGGCAATACTGCAACTGTAGCTGCAGAAGTATGAATACGCCCACCCGATTCAGTTTCTGGCACACGCTGCACGCGATGCACGCCAGATTCATATTTTAGCCGAGCAAACACGCCACGCCCTGTAATGTTGGCTGAGGCTTCTTTATAACCACCAATGCCTGTTTCAGAGACTGACATAATTTCAAATTTCCAGCCATTAAGGTCGGAGTAACGCTGATACATTCTAAATAATTGCATAGCAAACAATGCTGCTTCATCACCACCTGTGCCTGCACGCACCTCTAGGATAGCGTTTTTCTCATCTGCTTCATCTTTTGGAAGTAACAATACTTTTACTTCAAGCTCTATTTCAGGAATCTTTTCATCTAGCTCTGCACTTTCAAGCTCTGCCATCTCGCGCAGTTCTTCATCATCGCCCGATAGCATTTCTTCCAGCTCTTCCCTTTCTTTCACACAAGCTTTGAGTTCTTCAATTTTTGCTACCACTTCGCCCATGTCTGAATATTCTTTGGAAAGCTTCGCAAATTCTTTAGAATCTAACGCACCAGGATCGGCTATTTTCTCACCAATTTGGTTGTATTTAACAATAATTCCGTCGTAACGCTCATGTACACTCATTCTGTCTTCTTCTCTTTCTTCACTGATTCATTTGAAACACATGATACACTGCCTGTATCCCAGCATTTAGACTCACCGCACTCGCACGAGTTTCTAAAAATACGCGGGCATGCCACATTTTCTTTCTCTATGCGATAACATGTATCGGCACAGCCATCGGCAAACATCGTCCATTCACCACCGCCTTTTACGCAACGCTCTTTAAT
>CAYGPX010000166.1:0-4016 GCA_964351935.1 uncultured Rickettsiales bacterium
GGTGGCCGATAGAAACAACGAAATTATCGACGGCAAGTGCTACTTCACTGAAGAACAAGCTAAAGCCATTCTTGAAATGCGCCTCTCTCGCTTAACCGGTTTAGAGCGCGATAAAATTCATGATGAATTAAACCAACTTGCGACTGAAATTAAGGGCTACCTTGAAATTTTAGGCTCGCAAGAACGCTTGCTTGAAATTATCCGCGAAGAACTGCGCGCCGTGAAGGAAGAATTTTCCACTCCGCGCAAAACTGAGTTCCAAGAAAGTGAGTTTGAGCGTGATATTGAAGACCTCATCCCGCGTGAAGACATGGTGGTAACGGTAACTGTTGGCGGCTACATTAAGCGCGTACCACTTTCTACCTACCGTGCACAAAAACGTGGTGGAAAAGGCCGTAGCGGCCTTGCCATGAACGATGAAGACGCAACCATTAAAGTGTTTGTTACCAACACCCATACGCCAATGCTGTTTTTCTCTACTAACGGCAAGGTATATAAAACCAAAGTATATAAGCTGCCACTTGGCACGCCTCAATCTAAAGGGCGCGCACTTATCAACATCTTCCCACTTGAAAAAGACGAAACCATCAATGTCGTTCTGCCACTACCAAGCGACGAATCAGCATGGGAAAAACTCAACATTATGTTTGCCACCAAACAGGGCAACGTGCGCCGCAACTCGATTGACGATTTTTCTTATGTGCCTTCAAACGGCAAAATTGCCATTAGGTTAGACAAAGGCGATTCGCTGATGAGTGCTCGCATTTGTGCCGAAGAACAGCATATTTTACTCTCGGCACGCTCGGGCAAATCAATCCGCTTCCCGGTGGATTCGGTTCGCCAGTTCAAAAGCCGCACCTCAACGGGTGTGCGCGGTATGAAGCTGGCAGAAGGTGATAGCATCACCTCGATGACGGTGCTAAATGCTTCTGAGCAAGACGTGGAAACGCGCGATATTTACCTCAAAATTCCAGCCGCTATCCGCGCGCTGCTAAGCTCATTGATTGAAGAAGCCAAAAACGAAGCATTAAGCGACGAAGAGCGCAATCTGGTGCAAGCCGATGTTGAAAAAGCAATGGCAGAGATTGAAAGCGACCTTCCGCGCGAAGTGATTCTGCAATGGGCTGAGCATGAGCAATTTGTTCTTGCCGTCACTGAAAACGGCTATGGCAAGCGCACAAGTGCTTACGAATACCGCATCACCAACCGTGGTGGTAGTGGCGTGGTAAACATCATCACGTCTGAGCGCAACGGCAAAGTGGTTTCAAGCTATTGCGTGGAAGAAAGCCATGAAATTATGCTCATCACCACCAGCGGCAAGCTAATTCGCTGCCCGCTCAAAGATGTTCGTATTGCAGGGCGTAACACCCAAGGCGTCACAATCTTCCGCCTTGATAAGGGCGAGAAAGTGATTTCAGTCGCACTGGTGGAGGAAACTTCCCGCGGCGATGCGTTGGAGGAAGAAGCGTTAGAAGGTGAAGCAGCAGCAGGGCAAACGGCCGTTGAGTCTTCGGATACGCCTACAGAACGGGATGATGTGCAGGAATAAACCTCTTGTTCCACTTCGTTCTTGATTGAGTCAAGTGAGAGGCTTCTTAAAACATTCGTTCAATCTTGCACTCACCTGTAGCACGTGGTGCGCGTACTCGTTGCCTGTTATCATGCTGTTCTACATCGGTTAACTCAAAACCTATATTGAGCTCTTCATTTGTATAATCGCGCAACTGCGCGATTATATCTTCAGTGGTAGTAACAGAATCAAATTCTACAGTTTCACCATCATCATCAATTCCATTTGCCTGAAAGCTTGTTACTTTAATCCCATGCGCCTCCAATTGACCAATGCAGGCTTTCACTTCCGCCTCAAGTTTTTCTTGTAAGCCCTCCGTCCTTTTTTCCTTTAAAGCCTTTTGATGTATCTCGCCTATAGCGGTTCTTAACACGCCAATAGCCATCTCAATGTCTTCAATTGCTTCTTCTGTATTTTTTGGCTTAGGGGTTTCAAGGTGCACATACTTCCCCTCAAAACGATCTAGACTAGCAGTAAAATCAAAGTCATCCGTTTTAAAATTTAAGCATGGAAGCTGCCCAGGCATAACCGCCTTGCCAACAGAACGAACCCCTTCCATAAGAGCACCAGCAACCGAAGAGCCTGCTGCTCTTTCTGCCATTCTCACCAGTTCTTTTACATGCCCAAGATCCACATCCAAGCTACGCACCAAAGCTTGACATTTTCCTACAATAAAGTGTTGTATTTCAAGCAATTCCCCTCTTAATAGACCACCCGTACCTTCCCTATCAATTGCATTAATTGCATTGTGAACCAGCTTGTTGAGAGTAACCAGCACCGAATATTGTAATTTTCTTTTATCATCTTTACTTAAGTTCTCACAACCTGAAACAACTCTACTGAACTCCTCAATTTTTGTGTACATAGCCTTGATGTCACGTATGGTAATTTTTTCACCAGTTTTTTTGGTTACATGCTTTAGCTGGCTATCAACCATACCGAGTTCTATATCACCTGAAATCTCTCGGTTCAAACAACCAAAAAGATTATTTGTTTTTTCGAGTATGGCTTCATGCCCCTGAATATTTTTCAGCATTACCATCTTTTCCCCCTTATCCCATAAGATGTAAACAATATCGTTTCCAACTATCATTGAAGCACAGCAATGTTACACAATTATAACAATTCGTAATTTATCATCGGGAACGGCTCTCGCCCTTGCATAAAACCCTATATTTAAACATTAAACAAAAAAAGGCACGGGAAGCGTTTGCTTTCTCCGTGCCTTTTTTTGTTTAATGAACTGATTGTTTTTTAAAACAATCCTTAGCAGTTTTAGTTCACAGTTCCTAATCTCTTTCCCATATTTCTTTTGCTTACCTAGCGCACTCTACAATAACTTACCTGCTATTTTGATGAAGGAAGGCCGCACTACCTGTACTTATCCCCTAATTCGTACCTACTTGTACTTGGGCAAACTTCTAGCAAAATACTACGATAGTAATACTATCACACCATCCTGCTAACTCTTACCTTTTCCCTTCCCCCTTGCAAAATCCTAATGGACGATAAATTCTATTTAAACAGAAATTTATTAATAAAAGGTTAATATAGCATTTAATCTTCGCGATACTTACATAGGGAGCAAGATTCATTCTTGCCTCCACTGACCTTTCTGCTATACACAAACAAAAGAATGAGTTGATATAATATGGCCAGCACAACAGCACTCTATCCCGGAACGTTCGATCCCATTACGCTGGGTCATATGGATATTATCCGTCGTGCCGTGAATTTAACCGACAAGCTGATTATCGCAGTGGCAAAAGATAGCAGCAAAACCCCTCTTTTTTCACTTGATGAGCGTGTTACTCTTGTAAAAGAAGAAGTGGCCGCACTTAAGAATGATGATGCCAAGCGTATTGAAGTCATGGGATTTGAAGGGCTATTGGTAAAATTTGCAACGCAACAAGGCGCTTCTATATTGGTGCGTGGCTTGCGGGCTGCATCTGATTTTGAATATGAATTCCAAATGGCAGCGATGAACACAAAACTAAGCCCTGAAATTCAAACCGTGTTTCTTCCGGCGGCTGAATCCACCCATTATATTGCCTCACGATTGGTCAAAGAAGTGGTGCGTTTGGGCGGTGATGTCTCGGGTATGGTGTCCCCTGCAATCGCTAAGACATTAAAATCGCGTTTTAAAGACGCATAACTATTGACAAGCGGGTGCGTACAGTATATTTTCGCGCTCCATTTTAAGAATTATGCGTAGTGACGCAGCGGAAATTTAACGCTTAATGCTTTAGGAAAATAAAGATGTTCGCGGTATTTAAGTCTGGTGGCAAACAGTATAAAGTAGCCCCAAATGATGTAGTTAAGCTTGAGAAGCTCGAAGGCGAAGCTGGCTCAAAAATCAAATTCACCGAAATCCTCAGTGTTTCTGACGGTGATAAATTAGACATTGGCGCACCACTGGTTGATAAAGCCGTGATTGAAGCTGAAA
>CAYGPX010000167.1:0-3985 GCA_964351935.1 uncultured Rickettsiales bacterium
CCGGCGACACAAGGATTTTCAGTCCTTTGCTCTACCAACTGAGCTATCTGGGCACCACTTCAATCCCCGCCAAGCCTTTGGTATTCCTATGTTTAAAAACCCGATTATTTGCGCTGCGGATACAAAGAATGTAAACGACGCGTTAGAGCTTACGCAAAATGTGGCGCCACATGTAGGCGCTATTAAGCTAGGACTTGAGTTTTTTACTGCTAATGGTGCAGTAGGGCTAAAAAAAATAGCCAAATGCGGCCTACCTATTTTCCTAGATTTAAAATTCTATGACATCCCCAACACGGTCTCTGAGGCTGTATATTCTGCCACGGTTGAAGGCGTAAGCATCCTTACTGTGCATGCATCCGGCGGAAAAACAATGATGCAGGCAGCAGCAGCAGCAGCCCAACAAGCTGCAAATGATAAAAACATAGCAAAGCCGCTGGTTGTTGGCGTAACAGTGCTCACCAGTATGGACGAGAAAGACTTACAACAGGTTGGCATTGATAGCACAGCGGCAGATCAAGTAAAGCGCCTTGCACTGCTTGCAAAGGAATCTGGATTGGATGGCGTGGTTTGCTCAGCACACGAAATACAGCTTGTAAAAACCATCTGCGGATCAAATTTCAAAACTGTTGTGCCGGGCATTCGGCCTGCCGAATCAGAATCAAATGACCAGAAACGCATAACCACTCCAAGTGATGCACTCCTAAAAGGCGCAGATTTCCTTGTGATTGGAAGGCCCATTACTAAAAGTAAATCACCAAGCGACGCCGCACAAAGCATTGCTAAATCGATCCGCTAAAGAAGCTGAATAATCAGTCATAAGATGACCATGTTTATTTATGCTAAATTTCAATATTTTTGGTAATAGAAGCAACTCTTTCTGACAATCAACATAGATTATATAGCACTTTCTTTTGTTAAAATTATTGTATCAGAAATAGCGACTCTCTTATCTAAACCTTGCCAGTAGTATAAACACCCACTATCCCTTAATATTACCTTATTGTTATATTATAACTTTAGAGATTTTACTCAATTATCAAACAATCTCACTAATAAAGTAAGTCAAGAATTCGCACCTTAAACACCATCTTTCAAAATACAGCACTATTTGTAATATTATAGACAATAGGAATAAATGGGCTAGGAGTTATTTTTATATGTAATAATATTACACATATAAAAAACCTTTAATTAGAATAAACTAAAAGCAAATATGTTATATTATAACTTAATAATACTCATGATATCATGGCCTAGCATGCGGCGACTTTCTAACCGCCAACTATTAGCGTCTTGAAGCAAAGCAAGTGATAATGCGCCTATCGAAGACCGAGAATCGCCTCCAAGGCATACAGGTGCTTGAAACCAATATAACTCATCTACCATTTTTTCACGTATAAAAGACGTAGAAAGCGCTTCACCAGCTTCAACCAACACAGAATTTACACCTCTTTTTGCTAAAAGATTTAGCAGAATGGTTATATCTATATAACCACTTTTATTAGCAGAAGACTCCATCACTACAGCACCCGCTTCTTCAATGGATTCCTTCTTTCTAATATCCTTTGAAGTGGTCACAATCCACAACGGAACTTGACGCGCAGTTTTGATAAGTTGCGAGTCCATAGAAATGCTAAGATTACTATCAAGCACCACACGGATTGGCGAGGCATCTTCCATACCATTCAGCCGACATGTTAAACTCGGATTATCCGCAGAAACTGTGCCCATTCCCGTAATAACTGCATCATGCTTTGCACGCAAATAGTGCCCATACTGACGCGACTTTGCGCCCGTAATCCACTTGCTGTCACCATTTGAGAGTGCTATTTTCCCATCCATTGACGTTGCTAGCTTCATGCTAACCCACGGCAAGGCTTTTTCAATACGCTTAAAAAAACCTCGATTGATGTGCCTTGCTTCTTTTTCACAGACACCTTCTAGCACTGTTATGCCCGCACCTTTAAGTGCTGCAATTCCGCCTCCCGAAACCTTAGGATTTGGATCACGCATAGCAACGATAACCTGCTGAACTCCTGCAGTAATCAGCGCATCAACACAGGGGGGTGTTTTACCATGATGGCAGCACGGCTCTAACGTTACATAGGCGGTTGCACCTTTCGCAGCCCCGCCCGCCATCGCCAAGGCACACACCTCAGCATGCGGCACTCCACCATTGCCCGTAGCCGAAACGCCTACTATATTATGACCATTCACAATTACACAACCGACACTCGGGTTTTCACCCGTTATCCCCCTGTTTCGTGCAGCATACATAAGTGCTAAGCGCATATAGCGCTTATGTAGCTCAGATTGCGATTGCGATTGTGCTAAATTCATAAACCATAGACCCGTGATGGGTTAAAGTTAATTTGCAAGCTTTGCTCCCTACTCAAACATCGAGCGCAGACATCACGCAACAATAAATGCGTTTCACCTGCAAGAATTCAGCCAGAAATCCTACTTCTTTGAAAGTGTTTGCTTGCTTAATGTTTCGATAAATTCTGCGAAGTCACTCGCTTCACGGAAATCTTTATAGACCGATGCAAAACGAATGAAGGCCACTTGGTCTAGCTCCGCCAGTGAACGCATCACCTCCTCACCAATACGATCCGTTGAAATCTCTGACTCTCCAGAACTTTCAAGCTTACGCACAATGTGATTAACGATTTGATCCACCTGCTCTACTGTAACATCTCGCTTACGCACCGCAATGCTAACTGAACGGGTAAGTTTATCGCGATCAAACGGGCGCCTGATATTATCTTTTTTAAGCACCGTTAGTTCGCGAAGCTGTATCCGTTCAAATGTCGTAAAACGTGAGTCGCAACTTGGGCAAAACCGCCGCCTACGAATCGCCTGACCATCTTCAGATGGTCGCGAATCTTTTACTTGTGTATCTTCATTTCCACAAAATGGACAGCGCATAACAAAGCTTCCTATTGCTATTCATCGCCATAAATTGGGAAACGCGCACATAGTTGTTGCACTTTCTCCAATACAGCTTTTTCAACTTTAGCGTTATCTTCGCCGTTTTTTGCTAATCCGTCAAGCACATCGCCAATCAAATTTCCGATTTGGCGGAATTCCGCCTCACCAAAACCGCGTGTTGTACCAGCAGGAGTGCCTAGGCGCACACCAGAAGTAACAAAAGGAGGAGCAGGATCAAACGGGATAGCATTCTTGTTACAAGTAAGACCTGCACGCTCCAACGCTTCTTCCGTTTCTTTACCGGTTACACCTTTAGGGCGAAGATCAACCAACACTACATGGCTATCAGTACCACCACTTACGATATCCGCTCCACGTGATATCAGCACCTCGGCCAGCGCACGAGCATTATCTACCGTTGCCTTACCATATGCTTTAAACTCAGGCGAAAGCGCCTCACCCAGCGCCACTGCCTTACCGGCAATCACATGCATAAGTGGACCGCCCTGAATACCGGGGAAAATAGACGAATTAATGGCAGCTTCCAAGGTGATATCTTTACCTGATGGCGTTTTACGCACCACAATATCACCATCTTTTGCTAAAATCATTCCACCACGAGGGCCACGAAGGGTTTTGTGCGTTGTGGTCGTCACCACATGGGCATGTGGAATCGGGCTAGGATAAACACCCGCAGCTATCAGGCCTGCTAAATGCGCCATATCCACCATAAACCAAGCACCAACTTCATCCGCAATTTCACGGAAACGTGCAAAATCAATCACGCGAGGATAGGCCGAGCAACCCGCAATAATAAGCTTTGGCTTATGTTCTCTTGCTAGGCGCGCTACTTCATCATAATCAATCAGCGAATCTTCTTTGCGCACACCATATTGAATCGCATTAAACCACTTGCCTGATTGATTTGGCGCAGCACCATGGGTTAAGTGCCCACCAGCAGCAAGCGAAAGACCTAAAATCTTATCACCCGGTTTCATCACCGCGTTGCCCAGCCCTTGCGTTGACTGAGAGCCCGCGTGTGGCTGAACTTTGG
>CAYGPX010000168.1:0-3976 GCA_964351935.1 uncultured Rickettsiales bacterium
AAAAAGAGCCAATTACCATTCTTTGTTCGCAAAAAGGCTGGATTCGTGCACTTAAGGGCCATAGTGCCGATGTGGAAAGCACAAAATATAAAGAAGGCGATGCCAGCAAGTTTGTGGTATATGGGCAAACGACAGATAAATTATTGGTACTCACCAGTGATGGTAAATTTTTCACGCTGGGCTGTGATAAGCTTCCGGGTGGAAAAGGACATGGCGAGCCACTTAATTTAATGGTGGATGTAGACGAAAATGCAGAAGCTATTGCGGTATTTATCCATCAGCCAGAGAGGATGTTATTGTTAGCATCGGATAAGGGCAAAGGCTTTTTGGTAGCGGAAGAAGATGTGTTGGCGCAAACCAAAAGCGGCAAGCAGGTGCTAAATCTTCCTGCTGGGGCAAGAGCGTTACTCTGTAAGCCTGCTGAAGGCGATCACATTGCTATTATAGGCAAAAACCGCAAAATGCTGGTATTCAAAAAAGATGAAATTCCAGTGATGAAGCGGGGGCAAGGGGTGATTCTGCAAAAATATCAGGCAGGTGGTGCTGTGGCCGATCTGAAGAGCTTTAATATTGCGGATGGTTTAAGCTGGAAGTTGGGTGCAAACACACGTACTGAAACTGAGTTGGCAGCGTGGCTTGGTAAACGTGCATCCTCAGGAAGGCTTCCTCCAGTTGGCTTTCCGCGTAATAATAGCTTTGGTGATTAGTGAAACATGTCTGATGATAGTTTGGAGCAACAAATTAATAAGGCCTTAAAGCAGGCAGTTGCGTTTCATCAGGCAGGGCAGTTGCAGCAAGCGGGCTCGATGTATCGCCAACTTCTTCGTGTAAACCCCAATCAGCCTGAAATACTCCATTTGCTTGGGCTCGTTTCCTATCAGATGGGAAGTTATGGCGAGGCGGTGGCACTCATTGGTCGCGCGGTTGAGCTTCACCCCGGCATGGCAAATTATCACAACCACCTTGGCTCGGCCTTGTTTGCGCTGGGCAAAAAAGATGTTGCCCTCATGCAATTTAGAAAAGCGGCAGAGTGTACAGAACCAACAGTGGATGTGGTGCATAATTTGGGTGTGGCGCTCTATGATAATGGTGAATGGGAAGAATCTATTCAGGTGTATGAAAGCGGGTTAAAGAAGTACCAAAACGATGGGGTACTGCTTAACGAAGTGATTAAAAATATGTCGGATGCCTGCATGTGGGGCGAATCGTTTGAGCAATATAAAGCCCAATTGCTTGAGCAGGCACGAAAAGCGGTGACGTATGGCAAGCCAACTACCTTGACACCTTATCAATCGCTCTGTTTGAGTGATGATGCAAAGCTGCAGCATTCCTTGGCAAAACAGCATGCTGAACAAATTGAAAGCCGCACAAAACCTGCCAAGCAGCAGTTAGGTTTTCTCTTTGAAAAAGGCCATAAGCCTTCAGGACATCACCATGCGCTGCGCATTGGTTATGTGTCGGCAGATTTTAGAGATCACCCCACAGCACATCTGATAGGAAATATGCTTGAGTTGCATGATAAAGAGCAAGTTGAGGTGTTTGTCTATGCGCTGGGTGAGGGGGATGAGAGCAGCTATCGCAATCGCATTAAGCAGGCATGTAGTCGGTTTGTGGATGTGCACAACGTTCCGCTGCATCAACTGGCGCAGCAGATATATCAAGATAAAATCGATATTTTAATTGATGTGATGGGCTATATTAGCGGTGCGCGGCCTGATGTGTTTGCAATGCGCCCTGCGCCACTGAATATTAGCTTTCTAGCGTATCCGGGCACGATGGGTGCAGCATTTATCGATTATTTAGTGACGGATAAAATAGCACTTTCGGATGCAAGGCAGGTGAGTGAAACACCTTTTTATATGCCCCATAGTTATTTTGTAAGTGATCCTACGTTAAAAGTACATAAACAAAAGAGCCGCACAGCCTATGGCTTGCCTGAAAAAGGCTTGGTGCTGGGATGTTTTAATAAGCCGAGTAAAATCACGCCGCAGCTTTTTAAGGTTTGGTGTGATCTGTTAAAAGAGCAGCCAGAAGCGGTGCTTTGGCTTTATGCGCCAAACGATTTTATTAAACAAAACCTTACCAAAGCAGCAAAGTTGCATGAGATTGAAGCAGAGCGCCTGGTGTTTGCAAAGCGGCTTGATAAGTCGGCGCATTTGGCGCGCTATAGCCATATGGATGTGTTTTTAGATTGCGCGCCAGTGACAGCACATACCACCGCGATTGATGCGCTTTTGATGGGTGTGCCCGTGGTAACGATTCAAGGTAGTACGATTATTTCGCGTGCATCAGCCAGTATTTTGAGTGCTGCAGGGCTGCAAGAATTGATTTGTGAGGATATATCAAGCTATCACGCAAAGTTAAGCTCGTTATTGAGTGATGATGCCTCACTGCGCCAGCTTAAAAATAAAGCGGCTGCATGTGCTAAAAATAGCCCGTTGTTTGATACTAAATCCTATACCCGGCATTTTGAAGCGGGGTTGCATCAGGCATTTAATCGCTGGCTGGAAGGCGAAAAACCAACGTCTGTTTATGCTTAAAAATCCAAGGTGATGCTGTATTTGGTAATTCTGGTTGCCAGATATATGCTTGTTCTGCTAGATTCCCCCTCGAAATGATTAAAAAAACTGAACCTGAGAATGGATGCGTATGAAATCATCGATCATTGAACAGTTAGAACAAAAGCGCAAAGAAGCCCGTATTGGTGGCGGAAATAAGCGGATTGACGATCAGCATTCCAAAGGGAAGCTGACGGCTCGCGAGCGTCTTGATGTGTTGCTCGATCCCGATTCATTTGAAGAATATGGGATGTTTGTAGAGCATCGCTGCCATGATTTTGGTATGGAAAATAAAAAAACACCGGGTGATGGTGTGGTAACAGGCCATGGCACGATTAATGGTCGTTTGGTGTTTGTTTATTCGCAAGATTTTACCGTGCTTGGTGGATCTTTAAGCGAAACCAATGCTGAAAAAATCTGCCGTATTATGGATATGGCAGTCAAAGCGGGTGCTCCCGTTATTGGCCTGAATGATTCAGGCGGTGCGCGCATTCAAGAGGGCGTAAACTCGCTGGGCGGTTATGGTGAAATTTTCCAACGTAACGTGCTTGCATCGGGTGTGATTCCACAAATTTCTGTTATTATGGGGCCATGTGCGGGTGGCGCGGTGTATTCGCCAGCGCTAACTGACTTTATTTTCATGGTGAAAAATTCGTCATATATGTTTGTGACAGGCCCTGAAGTAGTGAAAACCGTAACGCATGAAGATGTAACGCGTGAAACACTTGGTGGTGCAGAAACGCACACGCGCAAAACCGGTGTAGCAGATTTGGCGTTTGATAACGACATTGAAGCGCTATTGCAGGTGCGTCGATTGATAAACTTCTTGCCGCTTTCTAATCGTGAAGCAGTGCCAACACGCGTATCTCATGATCATGCAGACAGGGTTGATTTATCACTCAACACGCTGGTGCCTGAAAACCCGAACAAACCCTACGATGCGCGCGAGTTGGTGTATCGTGTGGTAGATGAGGGTGATTTCTTTGAAATTCAGCCAAATTATGCCAAAAATATTTTGGTGGGCTTTGGTCGTATGGAAGGAAGCCCTGTGGGTATTATCGCTAATCAGCCGATGCACTTAGCGGGATGTCTGGATATTGATGCTTCAAGAAAAGCAGCGCGTTTCATTCGTTTTTGTGATGCGTTTAATATACCTATCGTCACCTTTGTGGATGTGCCGGGCTTTTTGCCGGGTGTTAGCCAAGAGCATAATGGTATTATCAAGCATGGTGCAAAGCTGCTTTATGCTTATGCTGAGGCAACAGTGCCAAAAATTACGGTGATTACGCGTAAAGCCTATGGTGGTGCGTATATTGTGATGAACTCTAAGCATTTGCGTGGTGATATCAATTATGCATGGGCGAATGCCGAAATTGCAGTGATGGGGCCAAAAGGTGCGGCGAACATTCTCTTCCGCG
>CAYGPX010000169.1:0-3971 GCA_964351935.1 uncultured Rickettsiales bacterium
CGGCACGATGCCCCTTAAGAGCACCAATCCACACTTATTGCGAACAAAGAATCGTAATTGGCTCTTTTTCAACAAAGGCTTCGATTGAAATCACCTTGCCCGGCGCTGGCGCATCGCCAAAGCTGGTGCGGCGCGCACCAAGCTCTGTGGCTTGTCCAAATTTTTTCTTCGTTTCTTTAATTTCGTCTGAAATTACCTTCCAGCGCAAGCTTTCATCTGCTAAAAGCGCTTGCAATCCTGCTTTTTCAGCACTAAGCGCGTCATGCTCGCGGCGGATTTCCATTTCTTCGAGCTTGCGAAGTGAACGCAGACGCATATTCAAAATCGCTTCCACCTGAACTTCGCTCAACTCCCACTTTTTCATCATGATGGCTTTGGCATCATCTTCTTCGCGGATGATACGAATCACTTCATCTAAATTGAGGTATGCAATCAGCAAGCCACCTAGCACTTCTAAGCGGTGATCAATTTTCCCTAAACGATAGTTTGAACGACGAATCAACACTTCCTGACGGTGATCTAAAAACGCCTGTAGCACTTGGCGCAAATTCATCACCGATGGTACGTGGCGCTTGTCTAGCACGTTCATATTGAGTTGACTGCGCACTTCCAGCTCAGTAGTACGGAACAGCGATTCCATCAACATATCGGCTTCTACCGTACGGGTTTTTGGCTCTAACACAATACGAATATCTTCAGCTGACTCATCTCTGATGTCGCCCAGAAGTGACAGCTTCTTGGCTTTAAACAGCTCTGCAACTTTCTCAATCAATCGTGATTTTTGCACCTGATACGGAATTTCCGTAATGACAATCTGATATTGCCCGCGACCTAAATCTTCTTTTTCCCAGCGCGCGCGCAAACGGAACGAACCACGCCCCGTTTCATAGGCAGAAAGTATATTTTCAGGCTTTTCTACCAACACACCGCCCGTAGGAAAATCAGGCCCTGTGACAAATTCCACCAGCTTTTCAATCGAGGCACTTGGATGCTTAATTAAATAGAGCAGTGCATCGCAAAGCTCGCCCGCATTATGGGGCGGAATGCTGGTGGCCATACCCACTGCAATGCCTTCCGAGCCATTAGCCAGTAAATTTGGAAATGCCGCCGGAAGTAATGTAGGTTCCTGCTCTGAACCATCGTAGTTAGGTTGAAAATCAACCGTATCTTGCTCTAAATCACGCAAGAGCGCTTCGGCAACTTCAGTCAACCGCGCTTCGGTATAACGCATGGCTGCCGCATTATCGCCATCGATAGAACCAAAATTCCCTTGGCCTTCTACCAACGGATAGCGTACCGCAAAGCTTTGCGCCAAACGCACCATCGCATCATACACTGCCGTATCACCATGCGGGTGGTATTTACCAATCACATCACCCACTACGCGGGCACACTTCTTAAATCCTGATTTCGGATCTAGCTTCAACAACATCATTGCATAAAGCAAACGCCGATGCACCGGCTTCAAACCATCACGCACGTCGGGCAACGAGCGCGAGGTAATGGTGGAAAGCGCATAAGCAAGATAGCGCTCACCCAACGCATCGCCAAAAGCGACGGGGGTAATATTTCCAGATGTATCTTTTGGTTTTTGACTCACAAGGACTCTTTCTGTTGTATTTTCTGTTCTTTTTCTATCATAGCCGCCACTAACCTGCTACGCACTTCGGGCATCTGCCAATGATGCGGCTCAAACATATATTTATTGAGGAAGAACCCCGTCAATGCAAGCCCATTCTTAATTTCATCCACAGTTTTGGGCACTTGCGATGTATTTTCAAGCAAAAAGGCGGGAAGAGGCAGCATTTTAGCATGATAAGGTTCACCCGCTGTACGACTTACCGCCCTACCTGAGCGAGGCGAAACATAAATTAAATCATCCACCTCGCCCGTAGCAGCACACACAGATAAATCCAAACCAAAACCAAGCTCTTGCAGCAGCTCCAACTCAAATTGCACATACATTATAGCCCAATCCTCGCCACTCACCAGCTGCTCTAAAAACTCAGAAAGTATCATAAACATATGCGGATGCGGTTCGCGCTCAGGCAGGCATCTTTCCACCAATGCACAGGCTGAACATAAGGCCAAGAGGTTAATGTTACTAGATAACACTAGAGCAGAAAAAGCCCCACTTACCTCAGCAGAGAAACTTCCTAACTGTTCAGAAAGCCGCCCCGTCCATGTTGCCTCCACCACATTTCCCGCTTGGTAAATAGCACGATTTTTTTTACCCGAAATAGAACGCACCATGGCGCGATACACGCCATGCTCGGCTGAAAGCAACGTAACAATAGCACTGCCCTCACCAAACTTTCTTGCCGATAAAATAATGGCATCATCTTGCCACTGCATGGCGGTTTCCTTTTTATTTTATTCTCTACAATTTTTTCTAAATTTGCAATCGAGCACCGCTTCGCGGGCTCATGGCTGGCTCGGTTTTCTAACCTCGCTTCTTTTTCCTTTCTAAGCACTCAGCACTTAGCCCTAAGCACCTTCTTGCAACCATCAACTTTTTTCGCTATAACTGCCGCCCTCTTATAAAAAAATAAGGACAACCACCATGGCAGATACATTCGACAAGTCTAAGCTTCCTAGCCGTTATATCACTCAAGTGCACGGTTGTGAAGGGCGCAGAACGATGCTCTATCCAATGAAAACAGAGTTATATCCTGATGGGTTAAAAGATGCGGATATTGACAAGCCACTGGTGGGTGTGGTGAGCGCATGGAACGAAGCAGCACCGTGCAACATTGCATTACAACGTCAGGCACAACCTGCCAAAAAAGGCGTGAAAGACGCAGGCGGAACACCGCGCGAATTTTGCACCATCACCGTAACCGACGGCATGGCAATGGGGCATCAGGGCATGAAATCATCGCTCGTTTCGCGTGAAGTGATTGCCGATTCTATCGAACTGACCGTACGCGGCCACTGCTATGATGCACTGGTAGGTATTGCAGGTTGCGATAAATCACTTCCCGGCATGATGCTGGCAATGGTTCGCCTGAATGTCCCATCTGTCTTTATGTATGGCGGCTCTATTTTGCCGGGCAAGCACAAAGGCAAAGACGTGACGATTATCGACGTATTTGAAGGCGTTGGCAAATGTGATGCAGGGCAAATGAGCCAAGAAGAATTAAAAGAGCTTACTCGCTCAGCATGCCCTTCAGCCGGTGCATGTGGCGGGCAATTCACCGCCAACACCATGGCATGTGTATCTGAAGCCATTGGCCTTGCTATTCCGGGTTCTAGTGGCGCACCCGCTCCTTATGAAAGCCGCGATGAATATGCCTATGAATCTGGCAAAGCCGTGATGCATGCACTTAAGCTTGGCATTCGCCCACGTGATATTGTGACTAAAAAAGCGCTAGAAAATGCCGCTGTGATTGTAGCAGCCACAGGTGGCTCTACCAATGCAGCATTGCACCTTCCTGCTATTGCAAATGAGTGCGGCATCGATTTTGATTTGCATGATGTAGGCGCAATTTTTAAGAAAACCCCTTACATTGCCGACTTAAAACCAGGCGGGCAATATGTGGCCAAAGACCTACACGAAGTAGGTGGCGTACAAATCATCATAAAAACACTCTATGAAAATGGTTATATTCATGGCGATTGCATCACCGTGAATGGCAAAACCATTGCTGAAAACCTAGAGAATGTGAAGTTCCCTACCAATCAGAAAATTGTTTACCCGGCTGATAAGCCAATTTCACCAACAGGTGGCGTGGTGACGTTGAAAGGCAACTTGGCACCTGAAGGTGCGATTGTAAAAATCGCAGGCCTAAAAGAGCTGAAACATTCAGGCCCAGCTCGTTGTTTTGACCGCGAGGAAGACGCACTCAAAGCCGTTGAAACGCAAGATTACAAAGAAAACGAAGTGTTCGTCATTCGCTACGAAGGCCCCAAGGGTGGCCCCGGCATGCGTGAAATGCTTTCTACCACCGCGGCACTTTATGGGCAAGGCA
>CAYGPX010000170.1:0-3932 GCA_964351935.1 uncultured Rickettsiales bacterium
TTACGGGGGAAAAGAGCATTACGCTATCATTATAGGAAATATCAAAGCTCAGAAAGATCCGCTCGTGCGTGTACATTCCTCTTGCTACACGGGCGACTTGCTGGGCTCACTGGCTTGCGATTGCCGCGATCAACTCCATACAGCAATACGCCTTATGGGTGAAAGCGATGGTGGTATTATCCTTTATTTACAACAAGAAGGTCGTGGTATTGGTTTAACCAATAAAATTCGCGCCTATGCACTGAAAGATAAAGGTATGGATACGGTGGATGCCAACGAAGCACTTGGCTTTGATGATGATGAACGCCTGTTTCAACCTGCTGCTGAAATGCTTAAAAACCTTGGGGTCAAGGCCGTAAAGTTACTTTCTAACAACCCGCGAAAAGCTGAAGGTCTTATAGAATTTGGCATAAAAGTGACCACAACCGTTCCCCACGTTATGCCTATTCACCAGCACAATGCGCGCTATATTGAAACCAAAGCCACCCGCCTTGGTCACAAAATTGGAAAAAAAAGTAACGCTAGCTAGCTATTGACTTCCAACAGCTTACGAATTGGTGCAAAACTCCGGCGGTGATGCTCAGTTACACCATGTTCTGCTAATCCACGTTGATGCTGAGCCGTACCATAGCCAGCATTACGCTCCCACCCATAATGCGGATGCTCTTGCGAAAGAAGATGCATTATTCTATCTCGTGTTACCTTGGCAATAATCGATGCTGCGGCAATGGAGAGGCTAATTCCATCACCTTTTACAATCAAACGTGACTGACAAGGAAGTTCAACCGCACGATTACCATCAATTAGCGCAACATCAGGTATAAACCCAAGATCTTTGATTGCAAGTTGCATTGCATATTTAGCCGCCTGTAAGATGTTTCTTTTATCAATTTCCTGAACATCCACGATACCAACTCCCACTTTTGAGCTTTCAATAATTGGCTGATATAGTGCTTCACGACGCTTTGCTGAAAGTTTCTTAGAGTCATTCAGCCCTAAAGGAAAGTTTTCTTGATTTAACACCACAGCAGCAGCAACCACTGGGCCTGCCCATGGGCCACAGCCAGCCTCATCAACTCCCGCTATTATTCCGCTATATTCAGATTCTATTGAAAAATCAGGCATTTTTCTTTCATCTCACTAAATTGCCAGTTGTAACGTTAGTGTAATAATACTGTGCTATATTAGATACTGTAGATAAGTAAAACCATTTAAAATTACTTATAATAATTAATGAGAACGTAAATTAGGAAAGAAAGCTAATGTTTACTAGAAAATTTCTCAACAAGTTTATGAAATACACCACCATCCTTTTAGGAGTTGGTTTGCTGGCAGCAGCAATAGCAACAGGTGTAGGTGCAATACCTGGCGTGATGACAGCAGCAGGTGGACTTGGCGGCATTACAGCCCTATGGGGCGCTGTGGGCGCAGCAATGGCAAGTGTTGGTAGTGCACTTGGTTTAAGCCAAATGTTTACCGGACTTGGTCTTTCAGCAACCGCAGTAACTGTAGGTACTAGTTCTGTTATTGCAGCAGAAGCAGTTGCAGGAGCAAGTATTGTTGCCGGTGGTGCGTATGCCCTTACAGCAGGAGCGGCGGCCATTTCTGCATCACGTGAAATTAATAAAGATTCTGTTTCAAGCCTTGGATCTGACGTGAGTAAAATTGGAAGACGCACACATAGTCTTGAAAAACAAGTTGCGCAAAAAGAACGTTTAATTGCAGGCAAAGAAAAAGAATTACAACAGTTGCGTGGTGAGATAGACCATACACGTGAGAGCCTAGAGCAAGTTAATGCAAGAGAACAAGCAGTTAACTCACGCGCAAATCACGTGGATCAAGAAGCACATCAGCTTCACCAAACAGTAAGAGGTGACTTTACGAAGAAGTATTTAGATTCAAAAGCACAAGGCGGCCAATCAAGACCTTATTCTATGCCAAACGTAAATACGCGTGCTGAAAGAGTGGTAGCAGAAAGAGCTGCTGCAAATCAACAAGTTTCACTTTCTTAAAAAATTTCTTACGGAAAGCAGCAAGGGCTCTTATCACAACAGATGAGAGCCCTTACTTTTATGCTTAGCACCGCTTTATGTAATGCGTAATACTTGGGTAATAACCTACTCAGCAAACACAGCTTTAAAAATAGTATCCACATGTTTGGTGTGATAGTTCAAATCAAAAAGCTCAGCAATCACAGCAGGCTTTATATAGCGTGTAACTTCTTCATCTTGCTGAAGCTCTTCAAGAAAGTTCTTGCCATGCTCCCACACTTTCATCGCATTGCGCTGCACCAGTTTATATGCATCTTCGCGGCTTGTTCCCGCCTGTGTAAGCGCAAGCAACACACGCTGAGAAAACACCAACCCTTGCAATTGATTCAGGTTTTTAAGCATATTGTCAGGATATACCACTAACTTTTCTACCAAACCTGTTAGGCGCACAAGGGCAAAATCAAGCGTTACGGTGGCATCTGGTCCAATCATACGCTCAACCGAAGAATGTGAAATATCGAGCTCATGCCACAGTGCTACGTTTTCCATCGCAGGCAATGCGTAGCCACGCACCAAACGCGCCAAGCCCGTCAAATTTTCACTCAAAACAGGGTTACGCTTATGCGGCATTGCCGAGCTACCTTTTTGACCCTTAGAGAAAAACTCTTCCGCTTCCAGCACTTCAGTGCGTTGGCTATGGCGAATTTCTACCGCAATGTTTTCAATTGAGCTGGCAATCACACCTAGTGTTGCAAAAAACATTGCATGGCGATCACGTGGAATCACTTGCGTTGAAACAGGCTCAGACGTAAGCCCAAGCTTTTCGGCTACATAATCTTGCACTGATGGATCAATATTTGCAAACGTGCCAACTGCACCTGAAATGGCGCAAGTGGCAATTTCTTCTCTTGCCGCTTTCAAACGCACCAAGTTACGCTCCATCTCCGCATAAAAACGGGCGAATTTTAGGCCAAATGTGACAGGCTCAGCATGAATACCATGACTCCTGCCCATGCACACCATATCTTTGGTTTCATAGGCACGCTTTTTAAGCGCAGCCAAAAGCTTTTCCATATCATCGACTAAAATATCCGCCGCCTGCTTTAACTGCACGCTAAGGCAGGTATCCAGCACGTCAGAGCTTGTCATCCCTTGATGGACAAAGCGGCTGCTTTCGCCAATATAGCTTGCAAGATGTGTTAAAAATGCAATTACATCATGCTTGGTGACGGCTTCAATCTCATCAATTGCTGCTACATCTTCTGCTGTCCATTCTTTTGGAGCATTTTTCCAGATATTTTCAGCATCTTTCTTTGGAATTACACCAATGTTTGCCAGCGCATCACAAGCATGTGCCTCAATTTCAAACCAGATACGAAATTTATTTTCCGGTTCCCAGATTTTGACCATCTCTTGACGTGAATAGCGAGGTATCATGGCGCTTCCTTAAAGTTTTATGGTTTATTTACGAACGAAAACATACACGTAATCCGCCAGAAATCAATACTCCACAGGCAGCGGATCGAGGCTTCGCCACATATACCACGTCGCAACACTGCAATAGGGTTGCCATACTTGCGCTATTTGCTTGTAATCATCTTTTTTCAAGTCGCGATAGTGCGCACCCTTTCGGTAGTGAAGCGCTATAGCTTTTAACAGGCCAATATCATCTAGCGGCAGCACATTGGGCTTGAGCAAATAAAAAATGAGAAACATTTCAGCCGTCCAGCGCCCAACACCCTTAATGCTGGTGAGTGCGCGGATGATAACCTCATCGTCTTCTTGATGCCAATGAGCGATTGCTTTTTCGTGGATTCTGAAATAATCAGCAATATTGCGTAAATAATTGATTTTTTGTATTGAAAAACCGCAGGCACGGAACTGCTCATCCGTGAGTAACAGCATTGCACTTGGCGTCACTACCCCCAGTCCTGTTTCTAA
>CAYGPX010000171.1:0-3910 GCA_964351935.1 uncultured Rickettsiales bacterium
GCGTAATGCCACTTTCAACATTTCCCTATCGTTGGCAAACAACAAAAGACGTTATCAAATCGCACTTTCTAAGCTACTATCTTAACGATAAGTTGCAGGATCTGACAGAAGAATCGGGCGTAAATAATGTTGATAGCCCTGAAGAAGGCAGTGATAAAATCAGAGCATTTCTTAATCGCTATACAATTCACCTAGTTGATGATGATTTTTGGAACTATTCAGGCACTAAGGAAATGGTATCAAGGCTTTACAAGTCTGTGTTTGAAGGAGGAGATCCTGTGAAGCTTGAATGCTCAACGCGGAGTGTACTGGCTACATATTTACTAGAACATTTAAGCTATAATACTCGCTATGTAAGCGTATATGCTGACCCAGTTTATTCTCATACATTTTTGGAAATATTTAATACTAAAACTCAGAAATGGGAAATTATTGATATAGATTATAATATTTATTGGAAGCATAAAAGCTCAGGGGAGCGTGCGGGTATTGAAGAATTAGTAAAATCATCATCAGTAAAAGATGAATTTATACCATGTCAAAGTAAAGATAACTGTGGGTGGGGTATTCGAGGAAATGACGGACAAAACCCTGCGGACATATTGCCAAATTTTGGATTAGCAACAGTGCTTGATGTTAGTCGTGGTAAACGCATAGTTTATAGTAATTCACAATTATTTCCTTTGTCAAAAATATTTGATATTGAAGGAAAAAAGCAAACATTTTGCCAGCGTTGGTCAGAGCTGTGCTATCAAAGTGTAGTAGAGTTCTAGAGTTGGCTGTGTTTCTAAGTTGCTCTTTAACAAAAGATGGGTGTTTACATGTGTGTAAACGAGCCGTTAAAGAAGCTATTATTTATCGCCATTCTTTCAGTTTGTAATAATCTTGCAACATTCACTTGCTATAGTAAAGTTATCGGGCAAGGAACACTCGGTAAAACAAAAAAGAAGGGGAACAAGGTAAGAGAATAAAAAAGAGTCTGATAAGGCATAATAGGGGAATGGAGAAAGAAAGAGTTTAGTTATTAGCACTCTTTTTAAGTAACCCGAAAAGGTCCTTAAAAATAGTAGTGATAATTAAAAATCACACAGACTCCTTTCCTCCCTCAACGTTCCCTGAAAGAGCACAGTTTACTGTGCTCTTTCTTTTTGTGCGATGTGCATCATCGTATCTGAAAGAATTAGAAATCTACCGCACTTTCAATGTTCGGTAACGAAAAAGATTGGGATGCATCGCTGTTTAAAGCTGAATCATCCGATGCATGCACCACATTTTCTTGTCCATAAACTGCTTTTGGCAACCATGTTGCAAGCTGTGGAAAACTGGCAAGTATCACTAAGAACAGTAATTGGATGGCCACAAACGGTAATACACCACGATAAATTGCCAAAGTTTTGATAGATTTAGGCGCAACACCGCGCAAATAAAACAGCGAAAATCCAAATGGAGGCGTAAGAAACGAGGTTTGAAGGTTAATGGCAATCATCACCGCCAGCCACACAGGGTCAGCCCCCATCATCAGCAGCACAGGGGCTACAATAGGCACCACAACGAAGATAATTTCTATAAAATCGAGAAAGAACCCTAGCACAAACATCAAAGCCATAGTCACAAGCATTGCACCAAACAATCCACCCGGTAGGGAAGAGAGCAAACTAAGTACAATGTCGTCGCCTCCATAACCGCGGAACACAAGTGTGAAAAAAGCTGCGCCAATCAGAATGGTAAAAACCATCGAAGAAACGCGCGCGGTGTTGCGTACTACTTCGCGTAAATTATGGAGTGAAAGTTGTTTTTGTCGCCATGCCAGCAGCATAGCACCCACAGCACCAAGCGATGCTGATTCGGTTGCGGTAGCCATGCCAGAAAGAATTGAGCCCAGCACAGCAATAATCAGCAAGAGAGGAGGGAGCAGTGTTTGAAATAGCTCGCTAAAACGAAGTGGTGGCGCTTTTTTGTCCTCTTCCAGTATCTTTCCTTCTTTAGGGTTTAAGAAGTTATAAAGTAACAACCAGATGATATAAAGCCCAACCAGCGTAAAACCGGGGATGATTGCGCCCATGAAAATGTCAGCAATCGAAACAGGCTCAGCGCCAAGCGCATCACTTTGCATTTGTGCCGTTTGATAGGCGCTAGAGATTTGATCGCCCAGCAAAATGAGCACGATAGAAGGCGGAATAATTTGACCCAGCGTGCCAGCAGCACAAATAGTACCACACGAAAGTGCACTACTATAGCGATGCTTTAGCAATGAAGGGAGTGAGATCATTCCCATGGTAACAACTGTTGCACCCACAATGCCGGTGGATGCGGCAAGGAGCGCTCCCACAATCATCACGGAAACAGGCAGGCCAGCACGGCTTTTACCAAAAAGTCGCGCCATGTTTTCTAGTAAGGCTTCGGCAATGCGAGCACGTTCTAGCATGCAGCCCATAAACACAAACAGCGGCACGGCAATGAGCAAATCATTCGTCATAATGCCGTAAATTCGGTTGGGCAATGCGGCAAGATAGGCCATATCAAACACGCCTGCAGCTTCCCCAATCAGCGCAAATATCAGTGATACACCCGCCAGCACAAATGCAACGGGAAAGCCCGAAAGCAATCCGGCCAACAGTGCAATTAATAATAAAGTAAACAAGAACAAGGTCATAAAAGCTGCTGATGCTCCTCACGCTTGCGGGGCTTGAGCGCAACGCCTTTGATAGTGAGCCATGCTCGGCAAATGGTGGATGTGCCCTGCAAAAGTAACAGCAAACAAAAGCCCCATATACAGCTTTTTAGCAAAAAGAGCCCAGGCAAGCCGTTATATTCAGTCGATGCTTCCAAATAGCGCCATGAGGTGAGTACAAAATCTTCTGAGAAGATGATAATCGCAATGCACATCGGGAAAAGTAGCAACAATGTGCCCAGTAAGTTTACCCATGCACGTTTTTTCTTGTTCAGGCGTTGATAGAAAATATCCACCCGCACATGCTCATCCTGCAAAAGCGTATAGCCGGCTGCACCTAAAAAAAGTATGGCATGGAAGTTGCGCGCAAGTTCTTGCTGCCAGATGTGACTGCTAGAAAACACATAGCGTTGAATGACGGTGAAGGCGATGACCACCACCATGGCAAGCGATAGCCATGCCACAGCATGCCCGATGCGGTTGTTAAATGCATCCAGACGCCTAGAAAAACTTAAAATACTACGGTTGAGTGCTTTCATATGCTTGGTTTTAAGGGAAAAAATCTTCAGTGGCAAGAAGATGAGCTTATCCTTGCAATTTTCTTCACTTTTAGCTATACACAGCGCCTTGAAAACCCCTATGCGATAGCAACAATGGAGATAGCACCATGGATATGAGTAAGATTCCTGTTGGAAAAAACCCACCTAAAGATGTGAATGTAATTATTGAAGTGCCTGTTGGCTCTGATCCTGTAAAATATGAAATGGATAAAGAGTCTGGTGCGCTTTTTGTTGACCGTCTTATCCATACCGCAATGTACTACCCATGCAACTATGGTTTTATTCCACATACGCTTTCAGATGATGGTGATCCGACCGATGTGTTAGTGGTTTCTCGCCGTCCTATCGTGCCTGGTGCGGTGATGGCTGTCCGTCCTGTTGGCGTATTGCTGATGGAAGATGAGTCAGGCCAAGATGAGAAAATTCTGGCGGTGCCTGCAACACGTTTGCACCCGTTCTATGATAATGTTGAAAACTACACCGATTTGCCAGAAGTGCTTTTAAATCAAATTTCTCACTTTTTTGAGCACTATAAAGACCTTGAAAAAGGCAAGTGGGTGAAAGTGACTGGCTGGGGCGATCGTGCCAAGGCAGAAGAAATGATTCTTGCCGGCATCGAAAACCACAATAAAAAAGCTGCAGCTTAGTTTTTGGCTTTTAGAGTTAGTAAAGAGGCGTA
>CAYGPX010000172.1:0-3865 GCA_964351935.1 uncultured Rickettsiales bacterium
ACACTTGGCAATTCAATAGCTTCGTTGCATCATAGAAAGGAAGTAGCAACATTCTTTTTCAGGTAGATAGAATATGGTTCATTTTAACAAGCTAAGTCAGCAAATTGAGAATGCATCTCGCAAATTTTTAGCTGATATTGAAGGTTGGAGAAAATCTTACTTTCATCCTTTAAAAAAGCTAGTTGAAGACTATGACACCCAAGAGCCTGCTGAATGGTTACAAAGTCTTGAAGAGTGGGCAACCAGCGCAGGAATTTGGCCTTCAGCCACCGATCCTCAGCACAGGCTGAAGCGAGGCTCTAGCCACTGGCAAACACGTGCATATATTTGGGCATCTCGTTTAAAATTAGATTTGGTACATCTGATACACGAGCGCTGCACACTTACAAAACAGCGTTTAGAACTCTATCAACAGCTTGGCTTGCGGTACTCGTCGGTACTTCCTTCAATGCTAGATGAAGTGCAGAAACTAAACCTTGAGCTTCATAAATTAGAAATTAACAACCCTGCTGCTTATCAAAAATCACTTGATTTAAGAGAAAAGATTGATGCACTCATCAATAAAATTACGGATGAGATACTCACAACCGAGAAGCCACTTGATTTACTCATAAGCGATCCAAGCCGACAGGAACAAACTAATAAACTACTCAAAATTCGCGGGGAAATTGACGACAACCTTTCTTCACTCAGCTTAGTAAGGCGCTATTCTGACTGGGCAAGCCAAGAGCCTTATATTGCTGAGGTGATAAAATATTTAGATAAAGTTGATGCCATTATGATACATACAAAGAACCAGCTTAATAAAGGCTTTTAGTTTTAAACAACTACCTTTTCAAAACCTTTGCTGTCAAGATTGCACACACTTAGTGATCCATCCTTTACCGAAAAATACCAACCGTGAAGGCTAACTTTCTTGTCCTTAACTAAGACTTTCACCCATGGAAATGTCATAAGATTTCTTAGTGATACCAGAATGGCCTCTTGCTCGCATGTGGTATATCGACACAGACTTTCCTGTTCACTATGCAAACATTTTTGTTCAGTAACTTCAAGTGCTTCTTCTGCAATTCCCATCCACGAGCGGATAAAGCTCCCTTCATTAGGACTATCTTTTGGCGTATCAACCAATGTTTTTATTCCTGCGCAACCACTATGGCCCAGCACAATAATGTGCTCTACTCCAACACCTGCAATCGCAAACTCAAGCGCGGCACTGGTCCCATGATAACTTCCCCACTCGGGCTGGAATGGAGGCACAATATTGGCCACATTACGGACAACAAAAATATCACCCGAATTTGCATCGGTAATGATGGAAGGATCTACGCGCGAATCACTACAGGCTATCACTAATGTTTTAGGGGATTGTCCACGTGCTGAAAGTTCTTGGTAGAGCGCTTTATCTTCTACAAAATGTCTTTTGTAAAAACGCCTGTAACCATCAATCAGTGTATCAATATTTGCCATAAACGATTTTATTTCTTTTCAAAAATAAAATGCTTACTGCAGTATGGACAAGTAATTTCATCATTAGTGCCCATTTCCAAATACACTTTTGGGTGGCCGAGTGCCCCTTTTTCACCGTCACATGCTACGGTTTTTTTATTCGTTTTTATGGTTTCAAATGTTTTTGATTTAGCCATCATCTATCTCACTTTTAGTTAAGCAGCTTGTGCTTTGATAATTTGCCCATGCTTAGACATTTGATTCTCAGCTAAAGAAACAAATACATCCGTTATCTGATCTGGCGCAGTTAGCTCAGCCTGATTTTCACCAGGCATTGCTTGTTTTCGCATGTTTGTTGCTACCACACCCGGATCAATTAAATTCACTTTCACATTGGTGTTTTCAACTTCAGCAGCATATGTTTTCACTAGCACTTCAAGCGCTGCTTTTCCCGCTGCATAAGCACCCCAAAATGGGTGTATAGAGCTTGTAATGCCTGAAGTAACAAAAAGCGCCCGCCCGTTTTCTGCACTTCTAAGCAATGGGTCAAGGCTACGAATAAAGCGATAGTTAGCCGTTAAGTTTACTGCTAACATATCATTCCACACTTTTGGTTCGGTATGACACAGAGGCGAAAGCATCCCTAGCATACCTGCATTGCCGACAAAAATATCTAGCTTGCCATAGCGTTTTGCAATGACACTTCCCAACTCGTCAATTTTATCACCTTCACGCACATCCAGCGGTACAATACTTGCTGACCCGCCTGCTGCTTGAATGGCATCATCCACTTCTTCCAGCGCACCGACGGTTCTGGCAGTTAAAATGACATGTGCACCTTCTTTAGCATAACGCTTGGCAACAGCAGCACCAATGCCACGTGAGGCCCCGCTTACTAACGCAATTTTACCTGAAAGTTTTCCCGTTTCTGACATAGCACTAACTCGCCTTCACCTCAGGTGTAGGAGGAACAACACCACAACTCAGCATTTTAAATCCCTCATCTGCATCGGTCAGCTCAATCGGGTAGTTGCCTGTAAAACATGCGTCGCAGAATTGAGGTTGCTTTTCATTGCGCTTGGCTTCACCTGTTGCACGATACAAACCGTCAATACTCAAAAACTCTAAACTATCCACGCCAATAATATCAGCAATTTCTTTTACTGAGCAGTTTGCCGCAATCAACTTATCTCTGCTTGGTGTATCTACGCCATAAAAGCATGAATGTGTTGTTGGTGGGCTGGCAATACGCATATGAATTTCTTTTGCACCTGCATCACGCACCATTGCTACAATCTTTTTAGATGTCGTACCACGCACGATGCTATCATCCACCAACACGACACGCTTGCCTTTTAATACTCCGGCATTGGCGTTGTGCTTAAGCCGCACACCAAGGTTACGAATTTGGTCGGTTGGCTGAATAAATGTACGCCCTACATAGTGGTTACGGATAATGCCAAGCTCAAATGGTAAATTTGCTTCTTGCGCATAGCCAAGCGCGGATGGCACGCCTGAATCTGGCACAGGCACCACAACATCGGCTTCCAATTTACTTTCTCGTGCAAGCTCTCTTCCGATTTGCTTACGAATATCATAAACATTTCTGCCTTCTATACGGCTATCAGGCCGCGCGAAATAAACATATTCAAACACGCAAAAACGTGGCTCAACCTTCTCTTTTGCAAAATGTTTAATACTGTGCATGCCTTCGCTATCAAACACTACCATTTCGCCGGGTTCAACATCACGCACAAAACTTGCACCAATAATATCTAATGCACAGGTTTCAGATGCTAAAATATAGGACTCTCCCAAGCGACCAATAACCAATGGCCTTACACCATAGGGATCGCGCGCGCCTATGAGTTTCTTTTGTGTTAGTGCCACTAAAGAATATGCACCCTCCACCTGCTTAAGCGCATCAATCATGCGATCAACCACGCGCTTTTCTTTGCTATGAGCAATAAGGTGAATGAAAATTTCCGTATCCATGGTGGATTGGAAAATCGCACCGCGATCAATCAGGCTTTTACGAAGCGTTTGTGCATTGGTTAAATTACCGTTATGCGCAATAGCCGCACCACCAAAACTAAATTCGGCAAAGATAGGCTGAATGTTACGCGCATGTTTTTCACCGGCAGTGGAATAGCGCACATGTCCTACGGCACAATCACCCGGCAACCGCTCCATCACCTCAGGTGAATTGAAGTTATCACCCACATGCCCCATTGCCTTGTGGTTATTAAAAAAACCTTGATGAAACGTGAAAATTCCCGCTGCTTCTTGTCCGCGGTGCTGCAATGCATGTAAGCCAAGCACCGTATGTGCTGCGGCATCACTGTTGCCATAAACGCCAAACACTCCGCACTCTTCGTGCAGTGTTTCGCCATCAAACGGGTGCGTACTAAAATCC
>CAYGPX010000173.1:0-3817 GCA_964351935.1 uncultured Rickettsiales bacterium
TTTGGGTGCTACCCCACTGGTGCTTCAGTTGCCAATTGGAATGGAAGAAAATCTTCGTGGCGTCGTTGATTTAGTGAAGATGAAGGGGATTATTTGGAAAGATGAAAGCTTGGGTGCTGAGTTTTCTTATATCGATATTCCTGATGATTTGAAAGAACAGGCTGCTGAATATCGTGAGAAATTGATTGAAACAGCGGTGGAGCAGGATGATGCTGCTATGGAAGCATATCTTGAAGGTAATGAGCCGGATGAAGCAACTTTAAAGAAGTGTATCCGTAAGGGTACCATTGCAGCTGCATTTGTGCCTGTTGTGACCGGAAGTGCGTTTAAAAATAAGGGTGTTCAGCCACTTCTTGATGCTGTGGTTGATTACTTGCCATCTCCATTGGATGTTCCTGCCATTAAAGGTGTGGATGCTAATGATATTGAAAAGCCAATTGTTCGTAAAAGTTCGGATACTTAGCAATTCTCAGGCTTTGCATATAAAATTATGACCGATCCGTGCGTTGGGTCGTTAAGTTTTGTTCGTATTTATTCTGGTGTGTTAAGAGCGGGTGAAACTGTTTCTAACTCAACTAAAGATAAAAAAGAGCGCATCGGTCGTATGTTGCTTATGCATGCAAACAACCGCGAAGATATTAAAGAAGCTTCAGCAGGTGATATTGTTGCTATTGCCGGTTTGAAAGATACTACGACAGGTGATACTTTGTGTGATCCAAAGCATGCGGTAATCCTTGAACGTATGGAATTCCCTGAGCCGGTTATTGAGGTTGCGATTGAGCCTAAATCTAAGGCTGATCAGGAAAAGATGGGCTTAGCGATTAATCGTCTGGTATCTGAGGATCCTTCGCTGCGTGTTTCAACCGACGAAGAAAGTGGTCAGACCGTATTAAAAGGTATGGGTGAGCTGCATCTTGAAATTATTATCGACCGTATGCGTCGTGAGTTTAAAGTAGAAGCTAATATTGGTGCTCCGCAAGTGGCCTATCGTGAAGCGATTACTAAGGCTTACGATATTGACTACACCCACAAAAAGCAATCAGGTGGTGCTGGTCAGTTTGCGCGTGTTAAAATTAAATTTGAACCTTTAGAAGCGGGTTCTGGTTTCCAGTTTGAGAATAAAGTTACTGGTGGTAACGTGCCAAGAGAATTTATTCCTGCTGTGGAAAAAGGAATTGGTATGGTTATGGATGGTGGTGTTATTGCCGGATTCCCAATGACTGATTTTAAAGCAACGCTATATGATGGTGCGTATCACGATGTGGATTCAAGTGCACTTGCATTTGAAATTGCTGCGAAGGCAGCGTTCCGTGAAGCGATGCCTAAAGCTGCGCCAGTATTGCTGGAGCCGGTCATGAAGGTTGAGGTAATTACACCTGAAGAATATATGGGTGATATTATTGGTGATTTGAATAGTCGTCGTGGTCAAGTGCAAGGCATGGATTCACGTGGAACTGCGCAAGTTATTAATGCCATTGTGCCACTTTCTACCATGTTTGGTTATGTGAATACGTTGCGTTCTATGTCGCAAGGTCGTGCTCAGTTTACAATGCAGTTTGCTCATTATGAGCAGGTGCCTAATAACGTAGCTGAGGAAATTAAAGCAAAAGTTGCTTAATAAGTTTATTTTTAATTTTGTAATAACTAACTTCTATAAACAGGAGCTATAGTCAATGACTAAAGAAAAGTTTCAGCGGAATAAGCCGCATTGTAATATCGGAACCATCGGTCACGTCGACCATGGCAAAACCTCTTTGACCGCTGCTATTACCAAGTTTTTTGGTGATTTTAAAGCGTATGACCAAATTGATGCTGCGCCAGAAGAAAAAGCTCGTGGTATTACCATTTCTACAGCTCACGTAGAATATGAAACCGATGCACGTCACTATGCGCACGTTGACTGCCCAGGGCACGCTGACTATGTGAAAAACATGATTACGGGTGCTGCTCAGATGGATGGTGCTATTTTGGTAGTATCTGCAGCTGATGGTCCTATGCCTCAAACACGTGAGCACATCCTACTTGCGCGCCAAGTTGGCGTACCTTCAATTGTGGTTTTCTTGAATAAAGTTGACCAAGTTGATGATGAAGAGTTGTTAGAGTTGGTGGAAATGGAAGTGCGTGAGCTTCTTTCTTCTTACGACTTCCCAGGTGATGATATTCCTATTATTAAAGGTTCAGCGCTTGCTGCGCTTGAAGGAAAAAATCCTGAGATTGGTGAAAACGCTGTTCGCGCGCTTCTTAAAGCTGTTGATGATTATATTCCACAGCCTGCACGTGCAATTGATAAGCCTTTCATTATGCCAATTGAGGATGTGTTCTCTATTTCTGGGCGTGGTACTGTAGTAACAGGACGTGTTGAAAGTGGTGTAGTAAACGTTGGTGACGAGATTGAAATCGTTGGTATTCGTGATACACAAAAAACCACCTGTACCGGTGTTGAAATGTTCCGTAAGCTACTTGATCGTGGTGAAGCTGGTGATAACGTTGGTGTTCTTCTTCGTGGTACTAAGCGTGAAGACGTTGAACGTGGTCAAGTGCTTGCTAAGCCTGGTTCAATTAAGCCTCATAAGAAATTTGAAGCTGAAGCTTATGTATTGAAAAAAGAAGAAGGTGGTCGTCATACTCCATTCTTTACCAACTATCGTCCACAGTTTTACTTCCGCACAACGGACGTAACTGGTACGGTTGCGTTGCCGGAAGGCACTGAGATGGTAATGCCTGGTGATAATACCAAGATGACCGTTGAGTTAATTTCTCCAATTGCGATGGATGAAGGTCTGCGTTTTGCTATCCGTGAGGGTGGTAGAACTGTAGGTGCCGGCGTTGTGTCGAAAATTGTTGAATAATTAAAAAAATCGTATAGTATGCTGGCCTCGTTTTCGAGACCAGCATACTGGCGGGCTTCGGTTTACGTGAAGGAGTGTAGCTCAATTGGTAGAGCACCGGTCTCCAAAACCGGGGGTTGCAGGTTCGATTCCTGTCGCTCCTGCCATGTGCGATAAAAATAGGTAGAGAAAGAATAGTGAAGCCAATAGCCATTTCTCAATTTCTTACCCAAGTAAAGCAGGAAACTTCAAAAGTAACCTGGTCATCTCGTAAGGAAGTAGTAGCAACCACTATAATGGTGTTGGTTGTGGTTATGTTGGTTGGGTTATTCTTTTTTGGTGTTGATGCGGCTTTGTTCCGTATTGTACAAGCGATTTTAGGTTTTTAGGAGAGAGCATTGTCTTACGCGTGGTATATAGTGCAAGCTCTGTCAGGGCACGAAAAGAAAGTGGCGCAAGCTATCCGTGAAACAGCGGAGAGAGAAGGCTTGCAAGACTGTTTTGAGAAAGTTGCAGTGCCAACAGAAGAGATAACAGAGGTGAAAAAAGGTCGCAAGGTGAATGCTGAGCGTAAATTTTTCCCTGGTTATGTTATGGTGCGTATGAAAATGGATGATCGTGCGTGGCATATGGTAAGAAATGTGCCCAAAGTGACAGGATTTTTGGGCGGTTCTGGTAAGCCTCAGCCAATTTCTGATGGTGAAGCGGACCAAATATTCCGTCAGGTTGAGGATGGTCTTTCTCGTCCTAAGCATGGTGTAACCTATGATATTGGTGAAACTGTAAAGGTAATAGATGGTCCATTCGATTCTTTTGCTGGTGTAGTGGAAGAAGTTGATGAAGAGAAAGGTAAGTTGAAGGTGTCGGTGTCTATTTTTGGTCGCTCCACACCA
Organism: uncultured Rickettsiales bacterium; assembly: GCA_964351935.1. Classification (GTDB taxonomy): domain Bacteria; phylum Pseudomonadota; class Alphaproteobacteria; order Rickettsiales; family CAYGPX01; genus CAYGPX01. Next base: position 3,722 of record CAYGPX010000173.1, read on the forward strand.
GTAGAGTTGGAATACTCTCAAATTGAAAAAGCATAACCGTTACTAGTTGGAAGAACAATGGCGAAGAAAATTACTGGATATATTAAGTTACAGATT
>CAYGPX010000174.1:0-3808 GCA_964351935.1 uncultured Rickettsiales bacterium
AAAACCCGCATGCATATACATGAATAGATTCCATATACCAAAAATCTACAGAAAAGCTAACAGCAACGTATAAAATCCCTATTTAGCCTCAAGCAATTTGCGAATGGGATGCGTCATCTAATTGCAAATAGTGATCAAAAGCAGCACATACTTTACGCACAATCTGTCTGGCATTTGGCATAATTGTCAAGTTTTCTTCAGAAAAGGTGATTAGTTCCTCTTCTACTAGTGGCAAAAGTAATTTTTGTGCTACTTTCAGGTTTGTTGCCGCAGAGGGGAAATGAGTTAGCACCTCATTGGCATCTAGTGAAAGATCACACATTAGGCGCTCAATGATGTATGCACGACAGCGATCATCCTTATTTAAAGCAAATCCTTTTTTAAAAGGTAACTCGTTAGGTTGTAATGATTTCTGATAAGCACGATGATCAATGTGGTTTTGCACATAGCCCTTTGGAAGCTTACTAATAGAAGAGGCACCCAACCCCAAAAGCGCGTCTGCTTGATCTACTGTATAACCCTGAAAATTTCTATGTAGCGTTTTAGTTTTCGCCGCTTCTAGCATTGGGTCATCCTTTCTAACAAAATGATCAATGCCAACAGCCTCATAGCCTTTTTCAGTAAGTTGGTGCGATGCCATATCAAAGAGTTCTAACCGCATTTCAGGCGATGGTAATGTAGACTCATCAATAAGCCGCATATGTTTTTTCATCCAAGGCATATGGGCATAACCAAACAAAGCTATTCGCTGCGGATTTAGCAGGGTGGCATAATCGATGGTTTCCTTGAATTGCGAAAGTGATTGGTGTGGCAAACCATAGATCAAATCAAAATTGATCGCCTCAATGCCAAAACTTCTGAAGAGCTTTACTGTTTCGTAGACTTTGCGAATCGGCTGCACCCGATGGATTGCTTCTTGTACTTGTTTATCAAAGTCTTGTACCCCTAAACTCACACGATTCACCCCTGCCTTGGCATACGCCGCGACTTTGGCTTCGGTGATATTACGCGGGTCTACTTCAATAGCAATGTCAGCATAAGGATTTAACTTAAAGCGAGCCTTAATCTTTTCCATCAGTTCAATAAATAAGTCGGGAGAGAGGATGGTCGGCGAACCGCCACCGAAATGAATATTGATAACCTCACATTCTGAGTGAGTGAGGTTCGCAGTTAACTCTATTTCTTTGTATAGGTCATCTAGGTAGCGTTTGATTGGCTCATCGCGTTTAGTGGCTTTAGTGTGACACCCGCAATACCAACAAATATCACGGCAAAAAGGGATATGAATGTATAAGGAAAGCGTTTGATCTTTTTGGATAGCACGATACCATTCCTTCACTTCTTTTTGGGAAATACCCTCATAAAAATGTGGCGATGTAGGATAGCTGGTATAGCGCGGTAGTTTCGCATTATGCATTAATAGTTTTTTACGAATATCTGCCGCTCTATCCATCTTGGCTTCCCCTTTTAGAAACGATATCCGATACCAGCGCCTACAACCCAAGGATCCAGATCTACATCGGCAGTGACACTATTATTTACGGTCGCATCCACATTGTGATACAGCTTTTTCACGTCAGCATTAACCACCCAATGGTCATCAATGGCAAAGTCAGCGCCTGCTTGGAGTGCATAGCTAAAACCGTTTTCATATTCCACATCGCTTACACCTGCACCAAAATCACCTTCACCGTACCATACGATGTAACCTACGCCTGCACCCACATAAGGACGGAAATGGCCAAATGGATTAAAGTGATATTGCGCTGTCACTGTTGGTGGCAACGCCCACACATCACCCAGATCAAGTGCGGTTGAGCCTTTGGTTTTCATAGCATGCTTGCTAGTAGCAGCAATCAGTTCTGCAGCAATATGGTCGGTAAAGAAATAGGTGAAATCTAATTCAGGGGTAACACCTGAAGCTGCGCCAACTTCGGTATTTGCAAGACTGGGGGTACTGTCTTCGTCCGGCATTAGATCAATCAGTCTCGCCCTAATCATACTACGCTCTTTCGCGGTGCAAGCTTTGCCTTCTACGCTTTCTACTGCATGCGTAGAAGAAGCGGTAATGCCAGCCGCTAAAGCAGCTCCGGTTAATAAAATTCTCTTCAACATAGCCAACTCCTTTGTTTGTTGAAGCCAGCATAGATATTTTTCAAATAAGAAAATTGATTTTAGTCAAGCAATGAAAAATTATTCATCCTCATCATCAATTAAAATGCGATGGGCGGCACCGTCTAAGTCCTCATATTGTTTTGATTTTAATGACCAGAAAAACCCCACCACGCCAATAAGGCCAAGTAATAGTGCTATCGGAATGAGTACCAGAAGAATGTCCATAAATATGCCGTATGCTGTCTTTTAATCTTTCATAAACCTGATTCTAAACGCATTACCCACCACTAAAAGGGATGATGAGGACATCGCAATCGCCGCAATCATTGGCGTCACATAGCCCATTACTGCTAAGGGGATAGCAATCAGATTATATAGCACCGCAAGTGCAAAATTCTGCTTTACTAACTTAGTCGAAAAACACGCTACTTTCCAGCTAAGCAACACCGACCTCAAGCTATTTCCCTGAAACACAAAATCAGCCGCATTTTGAGTAATATCCATTCCTGTTGAAGGAGACATAGACACATCCGCCTGCATCAAGGCGGGTGCATCATTTAAGCCGTCACCAACCATAAAGCATCGCTTTCCTTTTGCTTGCAGATTTTTGATGTAATTGATTTTCTCGTCAGGCAGCATATTGGCTTTGCTTTCACTAACGCCTAAATTATCAGCGATAGCATCTACCATCTTTTGGTTATCACCTGAAATCAAATGCGTTGAAAGCTGGTTACTATTCAGCGCCATAATTGTTTCTTTCGTATTGTCACGTAATGCATCTTTAAACGTAAAGTGCCCTTGTGGCTGATCATCTACACTAAAAATAGCATGAGTAAGTTCTGCGTCATTCTTATGTTTATGCCGTCCTAAGAATATTTTCTTTTTCTTATAAATGGCCTCTATTCCCTGCCCTGCAATTTCTTTTATATGTGTAACAGGCACACGCTCTAAATTTATATAGTCACTAATCGCTTTACTTAGCGGATGGTTACTCTGATCGGCAAGTGATGCAATTGCTCCCAGCCATTCTTTACTACCCTCATAAGCGATCACTTCAGGTTTTCCTTCAGTGAGCGTACCGGTTTTATCAAAAATGACGGCATCAATAGCACTAAGCCTTTCCAACGCATCGCCTGTTTTTACGAGAATACCTCGCTTCATTAGCGACTCTACTGCCAACACCTGAACAACAGGCACTGCAAGCCCCAAAGCGCACGGGCAGGTAATGATAAGTGTTGTAATTGCAATGAGTAATGAATCTTGCCAAGCCAAATCACCAATAAACATCCAACCTAGAAATGCGAGCAGCGAGAGCGTATGCACCACAGGCGTATAAAGCTGAGCGGCACAATCAGCCAGTCGTGTATAACGCGCACGCCCTTGCTCGGCTTTTTCCATTAAGCGAATCACTTCAGCGAGCAAGCTTTCTTCACTTGCTTGCAGAATTTTACAGGTCAGCGGCGCATTAAGGTTCATTGTGCCACCATAGACAACATCCCCGATATGGCATGCTTTTGGTAGTGATTCACCAGTAACCAGACTGGTATCGATTTCACTCTCGCCCTCAAGCACCTTTGCATCAGTAGGAACTTTTTCACCAGCAGCAATTCGTACCACATCACCGGCTTGCAAATCGCTAATCGCCACAACACACTGTTTACCATCTTTTATGAGTGTTGCAGTCCCTTCTAAC
>CAYGPX010000175.1:0-3807 GCA_964351935.1 uncultured Rickettsiales bacterium
GCTCTATATTGGCCATTCAGAAAACTTATTTGGCTTAGAAGGTACGTTTAAGAATAATGGGAAAACCATCTATAGGAAGGTTTGACATGCAGGAAAAAACACCAGAAGCAATGAATCCGTTGGATTCAAATGTGAAGAATTACTTCACAAGTCCGCACAGCTATACAGCAGCTGGTGGGTTGGTGACGAATATTCGCTCCGGTGAATATCATGTGACTGAAGGCGGAAGAGAAATGATGGTCACCGTGCTTGGTTCGTGTGTGGCTGCTTGCATTCATGATCCGATTACTAAAATTTCGGCGATGAATCACTTTCTTCTTCCGGGGGATATTTTTACGCAAGCCTCGCCCAAATACGGCATTTTTGCCATGGAGTACATGATCAACGAAGTGCTAAAGCGTGGTGGTGTGAAAACCAGATTACAGGTGAAGGTGTTTGGTGGTGCAAAAGTATTACCAAATTCATCTATCGATGTGGGTGACAAAAACATCAAGTTTATAAGAGAATACCTCGCAAATGAAAGCCTGACGCTTTCTTCAAGCGACTTGGGAGGGGACTATGCCAGACGTATCCATTTTTGTGGTGATACAGGCAAGGTGATGATGCGTAGGGTTGAAAGTGTGAAAGAGGTGGAAAAAGTTATTACGGAAGAAAAAACCTTCAGCAAAGAGCTTGTGCAGCTGCAGCCAGACGATTTTGTGGAACTATTTGGGAAAAAGTCATGACAATAAAAGTACTAGTAGTAGACGATTCTGCTTTAATGCGTGGCTTGCTTACGGGCTTGCTCAATGCTGATCCGGAAATTGAAGTGATTGGCACGGCAGAAGATGCGCCTGCAGCAAGAGAAGCGATAAAGAAGCTAAATCCTGATGTGGTGACGCTCGATGTCGAAATGCCCGGTATGGATGGTGTTGCATTCCTTGAAAAAATCATGACACTACGTCCGATGCCGGTGGTAATGGTTTCAACGCTTACTCAAAGAGGAACAGTAACGACGATTAAGTCGTTAGAAATTGGTGCGGTTGAATGTGTCGGCAAGCCCGCTTCTGAAGGTGACCAAGAAGCAAAAGATGCGTTTGCGCGTGAATTAAAAATGAAAGTGAAAATGGCGGCCTCAGCCAAAGTGGTGGCACGTGATGCCAATGCACCGCAAGCTCGTCCCGGCTCTCAGGCAGCTGCTAGGGTGAGTAAGCTTACGCCTTATAAAGTAATTGGCGTAGGCTCCTCAACAGGAGGTGTGCAAGCGCTGCATGATTTTCTGCCAAGGCTGCCTGAAACAATTCCGCCAATGCTCTTGGTGCAGCATATTCAGGATAGCTTTGTGCCCTCATTTGTGCAAAGACTGAATGAAGTTTGCGCATGCGAAGTAGTTGAAGTTAAAGAAGAAATGCAGTTAAAATCAGGAACTATTTACATTGCAAGTGGCGGCATGCATATGGAGGTGCAACGACGTGGTGCATTTTTCTATGCTGTTCGCAAAGGAACGGAGCGTGTTTCAAATCATATTCCGTCTGTAGATGCGTTGTTTCATAGCATTGCGCGCGAGGTACGTGAAGATTCTATCGGCATCATTCTAACGGGTATGGGAAAAGACGGTGCAGAAGGAATGTTGGCAATGCGACAGGCCGGTGCTAGAACCTTAGGTCAGAATGCATCTTCTTGTGTGGTCTATGGTATGCCAAGGGCTGCATTTGAGTTAGGCGGGGTAGGTAAAGAAGTGCCATTGCAGGCAATGTCTGAAGAATTGCTGGGAATTTTAGGTGGGTAGTGCACCCGGCTGCTATCATTGTATTTATATAAAAGAGGGAGTTATTATGAGTGTTTATGCAAAATATGAAGTGCTGTTGGTGGATGACCATCGTACAATGCTTCAAATCGTGCACGGTTTATTAACCGAGGTTGGTTTTCTAAAAGTAGATAAGGCTCTTGACGGGGTTGAGGCGCTTAAGAAAATGGAAACTAAACGGTATGATATTATTATTTCAGATTGGAATATGCCTAATATGAACGGGTTAGAGTTTTTAAAGCGCGTGCGTGCTTCGGCTGACCCGCAAGTTAAGGCAGTACCGTTTATTTTGGTTACGGCAGAAGTAAAGCCTGAAAATATTATTGCTGCCAAACAGGCTGGCGTAAATAATTACGTTGCAAAACCACTTACGGCACACACACTTAAGCAAAAAATAGACGTGACCTTGGGGATTATGTAACCATAAACCGCGGGTTAGATGACGTTGATTAGTTGGGAGGAAGCCAGATGGTAGATCAGCCACTGCATTCAGTAAATAGCAAGAAGGAAGACTCGATAGAGCGATTCTTTAACGAAAATAAAGGCATGCTACCGCCAGCGGTAGAGCGCCTTATGAAAGAAATTATAGGCGAATATGCAAACGGAGACAGCGTATTGCTTCAAAAAAGTGAGTTGAAGGAGGCTTTTGCCAAGGTATTGGAAGATGGCAGCCTTGACGGTGAGCAAGCTGCGTCTACAAAAGAACGCATTATTAATGCAGTAGAGCAGGTGCAAGCCGCATCTAGCCTATCTGAAAAAGCAGTTTCAGATATTTTGGATATTTTTGCAGAGATGCGAGAGTTGCTTGTAGATGTTGAGCCTGATGATACTCGCAAGCAGTTAAATGCAAAAATCTCAGCCGCGCTTGAACTCTGTACGTTTGAAGATATTGCAGCTCAGCATATGGGCAAGGCATTAAAGCTTATGAAGCAGACGTGTGACAATAGCCAAGAAGCACAAGAAGGCGACGCGCTTCTAAACGGGCCGGCATTGCCCGGTGCAGAAGGAATGTCGCAGGAAGATATTGATAAGCTGCTTAATGGTTAATAGTATTATGTGCATAGACGAGGTTCTGGTGTGACATACACAAATGCACAGCAATATGATGTTATCATCATTGGTGGTGGTTCAGCAGGTAGCCAGTGTGCACTGTGGCTAAAAATGCTCTATCGACACTCGTCAAAAAAATCATTTTCACCTCTTGAAACATAAAAAGAGCATTCCTAAATGTATAGTGTAAGGCGCTTTTATAAGGCTTTACAAACATTTGTTTAAGTTATGTTGCTTTTTTAATTAGGAGGATATGACTATGCAAGCAGTAACTCTAACACCACTTTTTAGAAACACCATTGGTTTTGATCGTTTTAACGATCTGTTTGAAACGGCTTTCAGTAATGGAGCCGCTAATGAAGGTAATACCTATCCACCATATAATATCGAAAAGAAAGGTGAAAATACCTACCGTATTACCATGGCTGTAGCTGGATTTAAGCCAAGAGAGCTTGAAGTTATCGTTCAAGATGATGAGTTGAGCATCTCTGGCCAGATTCAGAAGCAGGAAAATGAAGTTGAATATCTCTATAAAGGTATAGCAACACGCTCTTTCCAGCGCAAGTTCAGCTTGTCTGACTATATGAAGGTGGAAGGTGCAACTATCGCCGACGGCTTGTTGCAAATTGATCTGAAAAGAGAAGTGCCTGAATCACAAAAGCCACGTGTGATTGAGATCAAATCTGATTCATCTCAAAACGAAATGAAGGCAATTACGGACGATACTAAAACCAAGAAGAAGGCTCATTAACTATTAGATCTCCTAAACGATAGAGCCGCGGCGGGAATAGCGATTCCCGCCGACCTTTTTTATTTGCCCTGATTCCAAGGCATTTTAGCCATCACTATAGCAAGGCCACAAAAGCCTGTTAGTCCGGCAAAAGTAAGTCCTGCACCGAAGAAGCCTGTCAGCAAAAAGAATAATGGGTTAACAACATAACCAAGGATACTTCCTATTAGCACGCTAAGGC
>CAYGPX010000176.1:0-3794 GCA_964351935.1 uncultured Rickettsiales bacterium
GTCCACGCGCCTTCTAAACCACTGCTCACCGTATCTTCAGCATTGCCTTTAGCGCATTTATTTTTCCAGCCAAAACCTTGTGCTTCTATGGGTGCAGCACCTGGCTCTGCGCCCACACAATCATCAGGTTTGTGGGCGCCATGGGCTTTACCAAAGGTGTGACCGCCGGCAATTAACGCCACAATTTCTTCGTCATTCATAGCCATACGGCCAAACGATTCGCGAATGTCTTTGGCAGCAGAAATAGGGTCATGATTGGCATTTGGCCCTTCAGGATTTACGTAAATTAGCCCCATTTGCACCGCAGCGAGTGGCTTTTCAAGCTTGCCATCTTTGCCGCGACGTTTTTTGTCGCCATCTTTTAAAAACTTTTCTTCAGGCCCCCAATAAACAAGGTCAGCTTCCCAATCATCTTCACGGCCACCGGCAAAGCCAAGTGTTTTAAAGCCCATGTTTTCCATCGCCACATTGCCAGCCAGAATCATTAAATCTGCCCACGAAATTTTATGACCATATTTTTGCTTCACCGGCCACAGCAAACGGCGTGCTTTATCAAGGCTTACATTGTCAGGCCAGCTATTGAGCGGATTAAAACGCTGTTGCCCGCCACCTGCGCCACCACGACCATCATGCGTACGATAGGTGCCGGCACTATGCCATGCCATACGGATGAAAAACGGGCCATAATTGCCATAATCTGCCGGCCACCAGTCTTGCGATTGCGTTAAGGTGGCTTCAATATCTTTTTTGAGGGATTTTAGGTCTAATTTTTTGAATTCTTCCGCATAATTGAATGTTTTGCCAAACGGGTTAGATTCCACCGATTGATCGCGCAGTGGTGCAAGGTTTAACTGTTCAGGCCACCAGAATTGGTTTGTCTTAGGTTCTGCATTAGACATAGTAGCCGCTACCGAGAGTGATGGCGATAATGAAACAGCCAATAACCCAATCATAGCTGTTGTCATCAATAGATTAGTTTTTTTCATGAAGAATACCTTTTGGCTAAAAATTACAGTAATTAGTGAAGCTTTTGTCTCTCAACCACACACACATAATACGCATTTAACATAAGTGCATTGTTCGCAATCAATTACAAGTAGTTTATTATAGATTGAGACTAGCAACTCCTCCAAACGAAGTGAAATAGTTTGTTTCTATAAGGACGATAGCTGTTAGCTATCATGTGAATCTTTGTCACTTATTTACCGTTACCTTACCATTTGGTAAGGTAGTGTTCACCCCATTGCAAGGTTTGTATGTGTAATATAAAAGCATCAATACATTATGACTAGGGACTACATATGAAAAAGATTGCAATTATCGGTGCAGGCATTTCAGGCTTAACCTTGGCTTATCAGCTAAAAGCGTATGCCGACATTGTAGTATTTGAAAAAGCACGTGGCGTAGGCGGACGTATGTCTACACGCTATGGCGATCAGTTTGAGTTTGATCATGCGGCGCAATTTTTTACTGCCCGCAGTAATGAATTCAAGCAGTTTCTTGTTCCTTTCATAGAAAAAGGGGAGGTGGCAGAGTGGCAGCCGCGCGTGCTTACCATCAGCAAGGGAGAAAAACCCTATAAACGCGATTGGTTTGAGCCGCACTATGTGGGCAGCCCACGTATGAATAGTTTCTGCAAAGCCTTGGCAGATGCAATCGCTATCGAAAAAAGCACTGAAGTTGCAGAGGTTATTCGTGATAAAGAGCAGTGGATAATCAAAACAAAGAGTGACCAAATCTTTGAAGGGTTTGATTGGGTAATTAGCTCAGCGCCAGTGCCACAAACACTCAATCTTTTGCCTAAAAGCTTTGAGCACACCAGCACACTTAGCGATGCAACCATGCAGGGCTGTATGACCTTGATGCTTGGTGTAAGTGAGGACGCTACCTTTTTCTTTGATGCGGCGGTGGTGAAAAATTCGCCCATCACGTGGATTGCGCATAATAGCTCTAAGCCCGGTCGCGACAAGGAGGGGTCTATTACCTTGAATACAAGCGGTGAATGGGCAGAAGAGCATATGGAAGATGATTTGGAAGTGCTGAAACAGGAGCTCATTAAAGAGGCAATCGCATTGCTGGATATTAGGCCATCGGATGTCGTTCATGCATCACTCCATCGCTGGCGTTATGCGGATGTGGCTACTACATTTAACCAAGACTTTTTGTTGGATAAGAAAAATCGCTTAGCCGCCTGCGGTGATTGGTGCTTGGGTGGGCGCGTGGAAAATGCTTTCCTTTCAGGGTATCGTTTGGCGCACGCCTTAAAAGAGCAGTTGTCATGAAAAATATTGCCATTATCGGTGCATCGGGTGCGATTGGTTCCGCTTTTGTTCGCGCATTAGCGCAGCGCGATGAAGTCGCACATATTTATGCATTCTCGCGCAGTAATCAGGCGGCGGAATCGAGCAAGGTCATACCCATTGCGATGGATACAGACGAAGAAGCCTCGATAGAACATGCAGTCAATCAGATTGCCGAGGGTACTTATTTCGATATTGTTTTGGTGGCAACGGGCATGCTTCATAGCGATGGCGCGATGCCTGAAAAATCGCTTAAAGAACTTTCAGCCGAAAAGTTACAGCAGCTTTTCTTAAGCAACACTATTGGGCCTGCACTGGTGATGAAGCATTTTATACCGCTACTGCACCAACAAAGACGCAGTGTTTTTGCGGCCATATCAGCACGTGTGGGCAGTATCTCTGATAATCATCTGGGTGGCTGGTATAGCTATCGCGCTTCAAAAGCAGCTCTGAATATGCTGATAAAAACAGCAGGCATTGAGGTGGTACGCAAATATAAACAAGCGGTTGTGGTTGGGCTTCACCCCGGCACGGTGGATAGCAATCTTTCCAAGCCCTTTCAAGCACATGTGAAGGAGGGCAAGCTGTTTTCAGCGGATTATTCAGCAGTGCAACTGCTTAATGTGTTAGATGCGCTTGCACCACAAGATTCAGGCAAGTGCTTTGCTTATGATGGTAGCGAAATATTGCCATAGAATTACTTCATTTTACGGATAATAGGCAGTTGTAGCCAATAAGGCAGGGAGCGTATCAGTTTCATAATGTAGGTGAATTTCTTAGGGAAATGAATTTCAAATCCACGCTGTTTTAGCCCCGCGATGATAGCGCTGGCGGCCTGCTCTGGCTCAATCCGCATGGGCATATCAAAGTTGTTTTTATCCGTCATGGGTGTGCGCACAAAACCGGGGTTAATCACTTTAATGTCATTCTTACCCTGTTCTTCCGCATAAAGGCTTTCGGCAAAATTGAGCAGTGCTGCCTTGCTGGCGCTATAAGGCTGGCCGTTTGGCAGCCCCATATAGCCTGCCACACTGGCGCACAGCACCAGTTGTCCACCACCTTGTTTATCAAACACAGGCAACAGCGCTTGCGTCAGTGCCATTGCACCAAGCAGGTTGATTTGCATGGTTTTACTGGCAAACTCCAAATCCATTTTGCGAATGGCGGTGGGTTCATACACCGCTGCTAAAAACATCACCCTATCAATTTTTGTCACTGCGTTGGTGATGGTTTTCAGCGCTTTTTCAATGGTTGTTGCATTGGCAGCATCCAGCGGTGCAACGATGTGTTTACCGCCAAGTGATTGATTGAGCGCTTTCAGCTCGTCCTCTCTGCGCGCAGAAAGAATGAGCGTTGCCCCTTGCTGCGCCAGTTGCTTGGCAACTTCTTCGCCTATGCCGCTGCTCGCGCCAATAATCCAGATATGTTCGCCTTGAAAAGACACGGATTACTTCTCCTGCTTTTGCATAAAGATGGTGAGCTCAGCCACCGTAA
>CAYGPX010000177.1:0-3738 GCA_964351935.1 uncultured Rickettsiales bacterium
TAGCGCACTGGGCCTGGAAAAAGCGAAAGAGCAGTAACCCATTCTATGTGAACAAGCAATCAGCCACCTTGAGGTGTTTGGCAAGCGCGCTGACTTGTTGCGTGATGTTGCACGACATATTATTAATCGCAAAAACTAAACGATATAACAACGCATGCCGCTAAGCGAAGCACTTACACTTTTATGGTTTGATAGCATTATAGGCACACTTATTGTGCCAGTGCACACTTCCTATGTGCTTAATGTCATGCGTATATTTTCTGAGCACTATCCGCTTTTTGCTGCTGCTGTTATTGCTACGCTTGGTGTGCTTATTGGTATGGCTGGAAATTGGAGTATAGGCAGACTTGCCACCTCTATCACCAAAAATCCTTTTGATAGGCACAATACCATCAAGCTAAATGAGCATTTGAGCAAAAAAGAAACCCGTACAGAAGCCATCAAATCACTTTGGCTTGCCAATGGTCACTGGTTTCTGTTTGTGGCAGCAATCGTACCGGTTTTGGGGCAGGCATTTGCTGTTTTATGTGGATGGAGCGGCATTCCTTTGAAAAAATTACTCTTTCCAACCTTTGCAGGCGCACTGCTTTATTTCTTTATTCTCATCACAACCAACGCGTCTCTAATAAGCTAAGAAACCTATCTAGCTTTAAAAGCTCTAAATATAAAACCCTTATGCTTTAAGCAGCATAGAGTCGCCCATTCATTTTTATGGAAAAAGAAACCTATAGTCGTTTCAATTAAAAATGTCGTGCGAGCGAGAAAGTGACTTTCCGAGAACCGCACCGCAGTGTATACGGACATACATGAGGAGCGGAAGCGCAGGAAAGTTACCTTCGCAGCCCGCGACATTTTTAATTGGAATGACTATATAAGAAATGGCGGATTAGCAAGCCTGCATTTCAAAAAAGGACTGTAATATGAAAACAGCCAAGAAGAAGCATGGTAGAACAAAGCATAAATCAGCCTTCATCCAAACATGAGTAGATTCTTATACTATCTAATTTTAATAGAATGAAAATTTTTAGAGCGTGAAATGGCTCTAATCAAATAGCGCAATTTAGCTTAAAAAAGCAATGCGTTATTCACCTACAACACCACTTAACACACGCCCAACAATCCCCATACGCTTCACTTTCTCAGCACTATAAACAGGGAATATTTTTGCCGTTTCCTGCCCTGGGGTTAGCACATGCAACTCACCCACTTCAACACCGGCTTCAATGGGAGCAATTAGCGGAGTGTTATAATGTAACGAAAAGGTTGTTTTTTCTTTTCCAATCTTCGGAAGTAATAACAAAACTTCCTCTTTCACTTGCACATTAACTTCGGGTATTTCACCTTGCCACACCGGCACGCTGGCAACCACCTGCCCCGCATCTAAAAGCTTAGTCATTTCAAAGTAACGGAAGCCATGCGATAGCAAGCGCTCGGCTTCATCACTACGCATCTTGGTGTTTTCCAACCCATTCACTACCACCACCATACGGCGATCATCTTCCTTACCCGAAACAACGATACCATAGCCACCCGCTTCGGTATGGCCTGTTTTCAAACCGTCAACGCCCGTGCTTTGGCGCCACAGCAGCAAGTTGCGGTTAGATTGGCGAATATTGTTATACTTAAACTCTTTCTCTGAAAAATAGTGATAATACTCAGGGAAGTCTTCAATCAGCTTTGCCGAAAGTAATGCCAAATCATACGCTGAACTATAGTGATTATCATCCGGCCAACCGGTTGAATTCACAAAGTGTGAATGCTCCATTCCAAGTGCTTTTGCTTTTTCATTCATACGCTCAGCAAAGGCCTCTTCCGAACCGGCAATGGCTTCAGCCACCACAATACATGCATCATTGCCCGATTGGATGACAATTCCACGGATTAAATCTTCCACAGCTACTTCAGTGTTCACCCGCACAAACATTTTTGAACCACCCATACGCCATGCTTTTTCACTCACATGCAACGTATCGTCCAGCTTTAGCACGCCGGCCTGCAAGCGCTCAAACAACAGATAGAGCGTCATAATTTTTGTCATAGAAGAAGGCACCATCTGCTCGTGCGCATGATGTGAAAACAGCACGTTGTGTGAGGCAGCATCCATAATCACCGCTTGGGTGGCTTGTGTTTCCACCTGAGCCACAGCACCCATTGGCAGCAGCAACGCCATCACTGCCACTAAACATGCTTTTTTTACAGAATGCATACGCATCTTGCCCTCTCTTTTCTACTGCTAATATTGATGTCTTATGTGATAGGTAGGTTTTATCCCAAAGCCAAACAGATTGCAACGCCTGCCATCATTTCTTTTTCAAAATTGCAATTTGAAATATCCATGTAACATTTCTGTGTTCTACTAAAAACACATAAGGAGAACAAAACATCCGTTTTGTATGTGAACGTTAATAATTAAATGGGAGAATAAAAAATGGCAGGCGTTTTATCTAAACCAGCAGTTGAGCAATCCAAATACAAAGATCTAAACCAAGCTGCATCTGAGTCTTTTAAAAAACTCACAAAAACTAATTTTCCAGAAATAAGTCAGCGTTTAAAGCATGCAACAACAACATTCTCAAGAAATCCAAATAAGGAAGATTTAGACGAACAAAGAGCATTTATTTCTATAATAGAAGGAATTTTGAATAATAAAGTTTCCTTCGCTGAAGAAGCACGAAGGGAAATAGAAGGTTTACAAGACGATGCTGAGGCATATTTAGCAGAGGCCAAACAGGCTGTATTAGAAGCAACTGGGAGGCTTAAAGAAAGCAAAAGCAGCTTAAAAGATAAAGAGGCCAAGTTAAAACTTGCCGAAGCTAATGAAAAGAAGAAGTTAAGGCTATATGAAAAGAATAATACCTTAGAAAATTTTATTGCAAAAGAACAAGCAAAGAAAGAACGGCAAGAGGCTGCGCTTGAGTTAAATAAAGCGAAAGTAGAGGCATCTCATGCTGAGGAAGCAAAAAATCTAGCGGATCTAGAATTAATGGAGGCAGAAGCGACCGCAGCTTATCTAGACGCAAGACTTGCTCAAGTAACAGTGCTCCAAGCAGTGGCTGTAGCTGATCGCGCTCATTCTTTAAATGCACTATATACGCAGTACCATCTAGTAAACCAAACACCGCCTATAAATGTGGGTGTTGCGCGTGCCAGGAGAACTCTTGCTACTAGAAGAGGAATTAGAGTTAACTCAGCAAAAGTCACCCTCCGTGATGCCGAAAAAGACCAAACTACAGCACTTGAAGTTTACAACACAAAAGCTCCTTTATTAGAGAGATCACAAGCTAGTTATGAGAGTTTCTGTGATCAAGAGGATGCCCATAGAGGAACGTTAAGTGACGAAGAATTTGCATTAAAAGCAGAGTTGCGTATAACAACTGACTCACTGCAAATGGCAGAAGAAGCACAGAGTGAATTTCAAACTGCTCAACAAGCATTAACTGCTGCAACGCAAGCTCTTAAAGCATGTGTTGATGAGATTCGTTTTAAATTAGAGGTAGAAAGTGAAATAACAGATGCTGTCGCAAAAAATATGACTTCTCAACTATTTGGTTATGCGATGGAGCATTCTTCAACTGATGTAGACACAGATTCTATGGAAAAGATTATTAAAGATTTTCTAAACCAAGACAGTATTAGAACAGAAATTGCTTGGGCTGAATCAGATACAACAACTGATATCACTGATCGTGTAGATCTAGGTTGACTTACTGCCCCACTGACGACTGCTGTTAATGCACA
>CAYGPX010000178.1:0-3728 GCA_964351935.1 uncultured Rickettsiales bacterium
TTGCGTGTCTCGTTTTGTCTGGCCCTCCCACACAATCCGGTAATGTCGCTTACATTTGTACCATACATCATCGCCATTTTTGTCGCCATGCTCATCTTCTTGCCATTCATGGGCGCAGAACTCAGTAGTTTCACCGATTTTATCTCTGAACGCATCATTGAGACGGGCAAGGATAACAACGCCTCACCACTGCAGTAATTATGCTCGAACAGCTTACAACACCATTGGTTTTTCATGCTATTTTACTGTTTGCACGCATAGGCTCTATCATCATGTTGATGCCGGGTTTTGGCGAAGGCAACTATTCGATGCAAGGGCGGCTGCTCTTTTCTGTTGCGCTTTCGCTAGTATTTCTGCCGATACTTGAGCCTGTGTTGCCCGCACTTCCTTCCAGTGCGGTTGCGCTTGCGTTATTGGTAAGTGCGGAGGTAATAATTGGCGTTTTTATCGGCTCTATGACGCGTATGATGTTTGCGGCATTGCATACAGCCGGTATGATTATTTCATTTCAGATGGGGCTTTCTGCCGCCATGCTGTTTGATCCCTCGCAAGGATCGCAAGGCTCAGTAGTCGGTAACTTTTTGACAGTCGTCGCGTTTGTGCTCATTTTTGCAACCAACCTACATCATGTGTTCATTTATGGTATGATCGACAGCTATACGCTTTTTGTCCCCGGTGATGCACTTCCATGGGGAGATTTTGCAGAATATGCAGGCACACTGGCCTCTGATAGCTTCTCAATTGCCTTTAGATTGTCCTCACCTCTGGTGGTGTGTGGATTGCTTGTCTATTTGGCAGCAGGCGTGATGTCTCGCCTTATGCCGCAAATGCAGGTGTTTTTTGTACTTGTGCCCTTGCAGGTTCTTTTAGGTTTCTTTATCTTGATTGTAACACTTTCCGGCAGCATGATGTGGTACTTAGATCACATTGCCGAAACCTTTGGCAACTTACTTATTCCATAAACAGTAGATAATAGCCATGGCTGAAGACGATAATGATGATTCCCAGAAAACTGAGGACCCCACGCATAAACGGCTGGAAGATGCGCGCAAGAAAGGGCAGGTGATTTTCTCCCGCGAGGTGAGCAGTTTTCTAGCGCTGTTTGTGCTTGCAATGGCTGTCACCTCTATGCTTCCTTCTATGATGCAGCACACGGCATCCAGCATGTCGCGTTTTCTGGAAAGTCCTGAAAAGCTAGCGCTTGATTCAGGAAACATCATGATTATCTATGAAAATGTGATGAAGGATTTCTTTGGTATTATGTCATTGCTGTTCATTTTCTTGATTGCAGCAGCCTTCTTTTCTCCAATGGTGCAGCGTGGCTGGCTTGTTTCATTTGAAAGCTTAAAACCACAAATTTCTCGTATCTCTCCGTTGAAAGGAATGGGGCGTTTATTTTCGGTTCGTTCGCTGGTTGAGTTTGCCAAGGGGATGTTTAAACTTGTGTTGGTAGGTATTATTTCCTATTCGGCTGTATCGAACGAACTACCTGAAATTGGACAACTTTATACCCATTCTGTAATCAGCGTATTTGCTTTTCTTGGCATTCTCGCCGCCCGCGTGATGATTGGCGTATGTGTGTTTATGTTTTTTGTTGCGCTGATGGATTACCTTTATCAACGCTTCGAATATATGAAACAAATGCGTATGTCTAAGCAAGAAATAAAGGAAGAGTTTAAAAGCACCGAAGGTAACCCGGAAGTGAAATCAAAGCTCAAAGAAATTAGACGTGAACGCGCTAATAAACGCATGATGTCTGCCGTACCGGATGCCGATGTGGTTATCACCAACCCAACACACTACTCCATTGCACTCAAATATGACCCCAATAATGCTGCCGCACCGAAAGTGATCGCGAAAGGACAAGACCATATCGCTCTCAAAATTCGTGAAATTGCTAAAGAGCACTCCATTCCGCTGGTAGAAAACCCACCGCTTGCACGCGCACTTTATAGTTCGGTAGAAGTTGATGAAGAAATTCCAACAACACATTATCATGCGGTTGCAGAAATTATCCGCTACGTGTACAAACTAAAAGGAAAGCTGTAGATACGCAGCTTATATTTACGAATAACCATTACGGTATGACCATAGAATGACAGAAAATACCATTGCAGCAGGCGAATTTAAAGCCAAGTGCTTAAAGCTGATGGCCGATATAGAGCGCACAAGCACACCGCTTATTATCACCAAACGTGGCAAACCACTCGTGAAAATTATCCCTTATGTGGCGGATGATGCCCCTGAAAGTGCTTTTGGGTGTATGCAAGGCAGTGCCCTTTTGCAAGAACATAATGTGGATATATCCAACAATGCCTCCATCACTAAGGATGCAGTCACTGAAAGCCCTATAAAAGATACTGCTAGCGCAAGCACATCAATCGAGCTAGACGACTTCTTAGAAGACGATGCAACACATGAGCCCGAAGAAATAGAAGCTAAAATTGAACAGGATGTCGCGCCGACAGAAGTCGAAAAGCCTAAAGAAATAAAGAAACCACTCCCTATTTCACGCACTGCTCCTCCTAATCGCGGATTACCGATTGATACAGCCCACCGCCAACACAAAGAGCAAAATACAGTTTCAACGCCAACCGCACAGCCCAAGCAGGAAGAAAGTGAGGATGAAATTTACATTCCTTCCTTTGAAGCAGATACAACAGAAGCCATAGAAACAAATATTCCCTATAAGGATGAAGCGGAGCAAGTCTACGCCAGCGTTCCTGAAGATCGCGATGGTGATGACGACTTTGCGTTTGAAGATGATGAGTTCTTCTTTTTTGACGATGAGGACGAAGAGGGAGAAAGCAGCTACGAACCAAACAACACCCCGCGCAGCGCAACCTCTAGTGAGGATGTAAAAGCTGAGCTTACCAAACAATTCACTTCCGCATGGAACAGGAAGCCAAGCCAAGGAGATAAATCATGAGTGGACGCGTTGCTCGTATCTTGGTAGATACCACCCCATGGCTTTATTATATTTTGGGCGACAGTCGCCTAAAAGCAAGCATGAGAGATCAAATTGACAGCAGTGCAAAGCACGGAAAGCTATTTCTTAGTGCAGCCTCCATTGCTGAATGTGCAGAAATGATTGCTACTGGCCAACTCACCCTTCAGCAGCAAGGGGAAAAATGGCTGCAAAACGCACTCTCGCAAAGCAAGGTGCAGGTGGTTGCGATAGATGAAACCATTGCGTTTGATTCAGAGCAGCTTCCCAAAGCACCAACTGGCCTTAGCAGCTATGAAAAAATTATTTTGGCAACCGCCAGAAACCATAACATTAGCGTGCTAAGCATGCGCAGTGCTTTTACGTCTTATGCCCTCACCGGCTTTGTAAAGGTGAAGTCATGACGCTTCGGGTTATCTATGTCACCGTAGCCGATAAGGAAGATGCCCTAACCCTCGCCCATGGGCTAGTGAGTGAAGACTTGGTCGCCTGTGCCAATCTGATAGATGGCATGACATCGGTCTATAAATGGCAAGGCGAGCTTGAAGAGAGCAACGAGGCAATCTTGCTCCTAAAAACGCTGGAATCCAACGTGGAAGCCGTTGAGCGCTATATTATAAAGCACCATACTTATGAAACTCCGTGCATCATTTCACTTTCTATCGATAAAGCGAACGAAGATTTTGTAAAATGGGTTGAAAAATCCTGCAAAGTATCTTATTAAGACCACTCTACTCTGCTATGCTGGGGTATAGCCAAGCGGTAAGGCACCGGTTTTTGG
>CAYGPX010000179.1:0-3714 GCA_964351935.1 uncultured Rickettsiales bacterium
TATTATTACCTGTGAACGTGGTGGCTTGAGTGTAGAAGTTGACTTGATAAAAGCGCTCGAATCCGGTCAAGTTGCAGGTGCTGCACTTGATGTTTTTGAAGAAGAACCAGCTAAAAACAATCCGCTTTTTGGCATGGAAAACGTGGTATGCACTCCGCACTTGGGAGCTTCTACCACAGAAGCACAAGAAAACGTAGCTATTCAAGTAGCAGAACAACTCGCAGGCTATTTGATGACTGGTGCAGTTGCAAATGCACTCAACATTCCTTCAGTTTCAGCTGAAGATGCTGCTAAACTAAACCCTTACCTAAAGCTTGGTGAGCAATTGGGCGCATTTGCAGGCCAATTAGTGGAAAGCGGCATTAAGTCAGTGAACATCGAATATGAAGGAACGGTAGCAAAATATAACACCAAGCCAATTTCTTCTGTCATTTTAAAAGGCTTAATGGCGATTGCGGTTGATTCTGTCAATATGGTAAATGCACCGATTATTGCTAAGGAACGCGAAATCAGCGTGAGTGAAACCAAGCATGCTCGTGAAATAGGCTACAACACACTAATTCGCTTAACGGTGAAAACTGATAAGAGCGAAATCTATGTGGCAGGCACTATCTTTGCAGGAGAGCCTCGCATCGTGGAAGTTGGCAGCGTGAAGCTGGAAGCAACCGTTGGCCAACACATGCTTTACGTTAACAACGAAGACAAGCCTGGTCTTATCGGAAATCTTGGTAAGCTACTTGGTGATGCTAGTATTAACATTGCTAATTTCCACCTTGGTCGTGGCAAGGCAAGTACTGATGCCATCGCACTTCTAGAAGTTGATTCGCCTCTTGGTGAAGATTTACTTGAAAAAGTGAGCAAACTGCCTAGTGTGTTAAAAGCAAGATTATTGCAATTCTAGTATTGGGTTGGTTTTCATATGGCAACAATCGGAACATTGCTTTTCAGCTTCTTCAATGGCAAACAAGTAGGGGTAGATTCATTTGGCAATCGCTACTATGAAAATCGTCGTGCCGATAAAGATGGAAAATGTAATCGTTGGGTTATTTACAAAGGGCAAGCTGAGCCCTCTAAAGTGCCTGCAGAGTGGCATGGTTGGTTGCATTATATGACTGAGGCATTGCCTGATAACAAGCATAGCTGGCAGCGCGAACACTTACCAAACCTTACCGGCACTGCCTTTGCTTACTATCCACCCGGTCATGTTTTGGCGAATGGAAAACGAGAAAAAGCAACAGGCGACTATGAAGCTTGGAAGCCATAACTTTTCTTTTAAGACAAAGAAATAAAAAGGAGCCTGCTATGCAACGCAATGTTATTGAAACACTTATGGGTGCTGTCGTCTTATTAGTGGCGGCTATCTTTGTTTATATTTCCTATCAAAGTGGCAACATCTCTACCTCTTCTGGAAACGGCTATAACTTAAGCGCTAATTTTCAACAGACTGGTGGCGTAAGCGTTGGCAGCGACGTGCGTATTAGCGGCATTAAGGTTGGCAGTGTGATTAATCAAACCTTAGACAGCGGCTCTTACCTTGCAAAACTTACGCTGAATATAAAACACGACATTAGCCTGCCGCGAGATACCTCGGCAGCCATTGTGAGTGAAAGCCTGCTTGGTGGAAAATATGTCGAGTTAGTGCCCGGCGCAGACGAAGTAAAACTGGAAAATGGCGATGAAATTCAATACACACAAGATGCAGTGAATATTGAACAGCTTATTGGTAAATTTGCTTTTGGCAGTGCTGATTCACCTGAAGCTTCAACTGAATCAAATGACACCGACAGCACCTCAGTTCCTTCACTTTAAGTTTTCCAATAATGGTCATAGGTATGCATCGTTTTCTTTCATTGGCCCTATTTTTATTTTTTGTCGCCATTTCGACTTATGCTCAGGCTCAGGATGCGCTTAGCAACGACATAGCTGAAAAAACTGGTGAACAAGAATTAAATAGCACTGCAATCACTGAAGAAACGACATCTCCTGTCATTGAAGGCAATACAGAAGAAGATGTAACGATTTTTCCTTCATTTGCGCCTAATTTCCCAGATGAAGAAACAGACGATACTTCTGCTAACTCAGATATAGATGAAACAGCAGAAACTGATAGCACGCCACAAATGGAAACCGAACCAGAAGAAAGCATTTATCAAAAACAATTGGAAGAATATCTCACAACAATTCATGAGGAAGATTTCACCTCCAATGCCCTACTGCAAGCACTCAATAAAATAACTGCGCAAGTGCATACACTTAAGGTTTCTGTTGGGAAGGCTGTGAAATTTGGCAATCTGTCCATTACCTTAAACCGCTGCTGGCTCGCACCAAAAACTCAAATCCCTGAGAGCAAAGCCCTTTTGTTTATTGAAGAACAGATTCCCGGTGAAGAAAAACGTGCTGTTTTTGAAGGATGGATGTTTGCATCCAGCCCTTCTCTTTCAGCCCTCGAACATCCTGTTTATGACGTAAGGTTGCTTGAGTGTGTAGCAGATACAAACTCTGCCACCAATGTAGAACCTGAAGCTACTTCTCGTTAGGCTCTCGCAAATCGATCAGGATAATCTGTAAAAATCCCGTTCACTTTCCTAGCTTTTAGCTGTTCAAAATCTGCTTGTTCATTAACCGTCCAAACATAGGAAGGAATCGCTCGTGCAATCGCCTGCTCTACAATATCACTCTCTAATGCTAATTGCTTAGAGAGGCAGATTGCCTTAAAACCTAGTTTTTCAGCATGCTTCCAGAAATAGCGTGGCACTTTCTCTTCTAAAATTGCGGCAAGTGGTATGTTTTGATCTAATTTTGTAAAATGTATTAGCTGCCTATATTGAAAGGACGAAACAAGAAAATCATCATAGCTCCACCCCTTTTCTTTTACAAAATGCTGAATAATTTTAGCAATTCGCCGCGCTACACGTGGGGCCTTAATTTCTATATTCACCTTTACACGGCGATTGACGATTTCCAACAACTCAGGCAACGTCAATATTTTTTGCCCTGCTCCTGCATCTAGTGTTTTTAAGTAGGATAAAGTATGATGGATTGCAAAACCCTTACCATTAGTTGTACGCTCAAGCCTATCATCATGGAGCAGTATTATTTCACCTGATTTGCAGGCACGTACATCAAACTCCACCATCTGCACCCCCATATCAATGGCGACTTCAAATGATATCTGCGTATTTTCAGCGAAATAAGCCGGAGCACCTCGATGACCAATAATCAACATAAACGCCCTCAATCTTACGCGTTCGCTAACTTATTTTATATGAGCGTTGAGTGCTTGTATGGCAGCAAGATAACCTTCAACTCCCAAACCACTTACCACTCCAAGTGCTACATCTGAGAGAAATGAGTGATGACGAAACTCTTCACGCGCATACACATTAGAAAGGTGAACTTCAACAAAAGGTATATTCTTTGCCAAGAGTGCATCGCGTATTGCAACTGACGTATGCGTATAAGCGCCTGCATTAATGACAACCGCTACAGCTTTAGTTTCTTGAATCCATGTTACTAATTCCGCTTCGCTATTGCTTTGGCGACAATCTGCCTCAAGACCAAATTCTTTTGCCCTAGCAGCACATGCATGTTCTATATCCTGCAATGTTTGATTGCCATAGATGGAAGGCTCACGCTTTCCAAGCATATTTAGGTTAGGGCCGTTTAAAATTAAGATGGCTTTCGTCATTGAATTTGCACCTGCTTTTGCTGTAT
>CAYGPX010000180.1:0-3702 GCA_964351935.1 uncultured Rickettsiales bacterium
CACAGGTGTAGGAATAATATTAAGATTAGGAAAAACGCTCTGAAACTCAAGCATGCTACGTGGAAGGTGGTAGTTTGCTGTAACTAAGCGAATATTTTTATAGCTTCTTTCTTTTAGCCATTTGGTGCTTTCTGTTGCGTTTCCTTTGGTGTCTTCTGCTTCATAGCCAAGGGTAATGCGGGATAGCAATTCAGTGTCATCACTATTAGCATTGATTGATTTATTTTGTTCAATAATGCTGGTAATGCTTGCGTCTTTCCCAACGCCAGAAATAAACAGTTCGTTGGCTAAATCTTGGCGCAAAAGTTCAATAGCATAGCCAATACGCTCGCTACCACCGGTAAGAATTACAATGGCATCAACAGGTGTGCTAGTTTCAGCGGTTTGGCGTGGCAATTGGTTAATAAACCACAATAAACCTGCTACCCATAAAGAAAAAAGCGTAATAAATAGAACAAATACTAAGTAAAAACGGGGCATATACTAATAGAGTTTGTGTTCTTCCAGTTCTGAATGTAGCACGGCATCGCCTGCTTGGATAGAAAGTTCTTCACTTACACCGGCATTTATCTCTAATACAGCAACAGCAGGCCTAGAAGACGAGAGCACTTCCAGTGATAAAGGCGTGGTTTCTTTTATGATATTAATAACTTTTCCGTTTTTATCAACAAACAACATATCCAGCGGAATATATGTGTTTTTCATCCACATACTAAGTATTTTTGGCTCATCATAGATAAAGAGCATGCCTTGGTTTTTTGGCATAGTATTTCGAAACATTAGACCGTGGCGTTGTTGATCTGCGGTTTTAGCAACTTCTACCTCAAATTTATGAGAAACTCCTGACTGTGTTTGGATACTCAGTTGAGAAAGCTCACTTGCTTGCAAAGTATCGTTTGCGTATGCATGAAAACACATAGCTATCATGCAAAGTGATACAACCAAACAGAGCTTTGCATTACAGATGTATTCTTTCATGCGGTTGTTAGTTCCTAAACTCTAAAAAATTAAGCGCGTTTCTTGCCGGTGTTTCTGCCAAGAGCTACTGTGTAAGCTGCTGCGGTTTTAGTTTTTATCTCATCAAGTGTGACATCACTTGCATGGTCTACCAGCACTAAACCATCTTTAGCCACATCAAATACTGCCAGTTCAGTAATAATACGGTGAACGCATGCTTTGCCAGTAAGGGGGAGGCTGCATTCTTTTAATAATTTAGAATCGCCATCTTTGGTAGTATGTGCCATCAGCACCACCACGCGCTTTACACCTGCAACCAGATCCATCGCGCCGCCCATGCCTTTTACCATTTTTCCCGGCACCATCCAGTTGGCAAGGTCACCTTTTTCAGAGACTTCTAATGCCCCCAGAATTGAAAGATCAATATGCCCACCACGAATCATCGCAAAAGATGCTGCGCTATCAAAAAAACTACTCTGTGGCAGTGCGGTTACGGTTTGTTTTCCTGCGTTAATAAGATCGGCATCTACTTCTTCTTCTGTTGGGAATGGGCCAAGTCCAAGCAAACCATTTTCACTTTGAAGGGTAACATCCATATTCTCGGGGATGTAATTAGCCACTTCAGTTGGCATGCCAATCCCAAGGTTGACGTAAAAGCCATCTTCAAATTCTTCGGCAGCAATTTTACACATTTGTTCAGCAGTCCAAGGCATAATAAAATCCTTATATTATATTTTTCACTAAGCAGCGCGAACGGTGCGGCGCTCAATACGTTTTTCTAGAGCAGGGGCTTTAAACATACGCTTTACATAAATACTAGGTGTATGAATAGCGTCGGCATCTAGCTCGCCCACTTCAACAATTTCTTCTACTTCTGCTATAGTAAATTTAGCAGCAGTTGCCATCATTGGGTTAAAGTTACGGGCAGTTTTTCGGAAAATAAGATTGCCGGCTTTGTCAGCCTTCCATGCGCGTACAATAGCAAGATCTGCAAATAATCCACGTTCCATTACATACTCTTCGCCATCAAATTCTCGCACTTCCTTGCCTTCGGCTACTTGTGTGCCAACACCAGTTTTGGTAAAAAACGCAGGAATGCCAGCACCACCAGCACGAATGCGCTCAGCTAATGTACCTTGTGGGTTAAGCTCAAGCTCAAGCTCGCCACTTAAAAATTGTTTTTCAAAGGTTTTGTTTTCACCTACATAAGACGAGATCATCTTCTTAATTTGGCGTGTCTGTAACATGATGCCTAGGCCAAAATCATCTACACCACAGTTGTTGCTGATAACGGTGAGGCCTTTCACGCCAGAATCGCGAATGGCTTCAATTGTATTTTCAGGAATGCCACATAACCCAAAACCACCTGCCATAATGGTCATATTATCATGCAATAGCCCACTAAGAGCTTCTGTTGCAGAAGAGAAGATTTTATTTACCATATTGTTACCCACCAAAGAATCAATTGATACAGCTTGGAACTTATCTGTAACTTATTATGGGCAGGAATCTAGCAGAATCAGCAGGGTTTGTGAAAGAAAAAAGTACCAAAGGTGATATTAAAAGTGCCACCTAACGCCACCTTCAAAGTTATGGCTGGCTTGTTCCACTTCGATATTAGCGCCGGTGCTATCAAGAAATTCGGCATCACCAAGAGTGTTAAAGTAGCGGTAGCCAAGGTGTAGTGTGGTGTAAGGTAAAGATTTTGGTTCAATGCTAAAACCAGTCAAAAGCTGGTAGGCTGGAAGTATAGATGAATCATCGCTCACATTAACACGTGTGGCATCTTTAAGTGATACGCGTGCTACCCCAAGTCCTGCTCCAATATAAGGTACAAAGCCAGTTGCATTTCTAAAGTCATAATAGCTGTTAAGCATAAGGCTATACGTGCTCAAATCACCAGTGACGCCCGCTGCTGGCAATACGCCATCACTATCAAGTTCAGCTTGCTGATATCCCAGTGCTGCTTCAAAACGCATATACCCAAGTGCACTGTGTTTTGCTTCAGGACGATATCCTAGTGCCGCTGAAAAGCTAAAGCCTTTATCGTATGAAAATTCAGAAGACGTTGCAGAATTACTCACATCAGAGTCGCTCTGTGAAGTAACGCCACCGCTGACGTCAATATACCAATTGCTATGTGGAAAAGAAGGTGTGTGTGTAGCTTTTTTAACAGGAACAACATTTTTTGCTTTTTCAAGAGGCACTGCATGCGCTGACATTCCAACAAAGGCGATCATGCTTCCAATAAGTGATCTGACTAAAAGTTTTTTTGCGCAATGCATGATGTACCTCATCTATTTAGTCTGGCAGTGGAGGGCTACTATATATAGTAGTTCTAGTTATAACTACTACTGTGTGGGTTGGCAAGTAGAAATATGCGCTAATTTTGGAATACACAAAGGTGAAACGGCTGGATATTTAAGTGATATTCAAATAGCAGATCAGAGATTGTAGAAAAAGTCAGGTAGGAAAAAATTTCCGTATGCAGTTAACCGTTTCTTAAGAATTAGCGTGCTAGAATAGCCCTTAACAACGAAACAAAATAAATATTAATTAAAATAAAATTTATTTATTATTTGGAGATACAAGTTATGACAAGGCAGCATGTGCAAGCGGGCAATTCGGCAGCAAAAATCCTTCCTTTTGGAGCGCTTCTCCTTTGCGAGTATAGATCTTTGGACGGAGAAGGCGCTGAATTAAGCCGCAGGCGTAGAGAGTGTTGGAGTGCATGTGGTGCACGAT